>CAZPXI010000010.1:0-16760 GCA_964590715.1 uncultured Desulfobulbus sp. | reverse complement strand
TACAGGTACCCGTCATCACCGTCTTTAGCCCACTCCATATCCATCGGCTTACGGTAGCCTACTTTTTGTGAATAATGATTTTCAACTTTGATTGCGTAACCGGCCAACACCATCACTTCTGCGTCCGTAATGCAGTAACGTTTGCGCTCATCTTCCGGGGTTTCAATATTTTTGGTATACTCAACAGCGATATTGTCCAGGTTCAGCTCGTTGGTAAAAACCATTTTGAGCTCTTTTTTACCAAGACGACGTTTCAAGACTGTACGGTGCCCTTCATTATAGGTAGGTTTATGGACATAGAAGCTGTCCGGCTCAATCGTACCCTGCACCACATTTTCTCCCAGGCCGCCGGCCCCATTGATAAAGACGACATCCCTGAAGCCTGTTTCGGTATCTAAGCTGAACATGACGCCACCGGCACCCTTGTCCGAGCGTACCATTTTCATTACCACGACACTCAAATAGACCTTGAAATGGTCAAAATTATTGTCAAACTTGTAGTGAATGGACCGGTCGGTGAAATTTGAGGCCAGGCAGCGTTTGTAGGCATCCAGCAATGCCTCTTCAGTTGTAATGTTGAGGTAGGTGTCATTTTGTCCGGCAAAGGAGGCCTCCGGAGAATCCTCTGCGGTTGCCGAAGAGCGGACAGCCAGGGAAAGTCTGCCGCCGTATTCATTTTTTAGTATGTCATACGCTTTGCATATCGCGGTCTGCAAATCGTCGGGAAGCTCACAATTATAAACAATCTCCCGGCAGATCCTGCCTCGCTCCTGCAACTGTTTGAGATTATCGGGGTCAAAGTCATCAAGTGCTGCATGGATCTTTTCCCAGGCATTGTTCTGGTCGAGAATATATTTGTAGGCCGATGAGGTTACGGCAAAACCGTTGGGAACACGTACTCCTTCACTGGTAAGGTTTTGATACATCTCACCCAGCGAGGCATTTTTACCACCCACTTCAGGGACATCCTCAATACCAATCTGATTAAACCATTTGATATAAGACATATTTTTTCCTTTCACCTGTACAATTCAAAACTACTGCTTCTCACCTGGAGCAGAACCGTCATCTGACGGCAGGCGCAGTCCGGAGAGATACCGGTAGACTGCCATCCTTCGCCTGGCGCCTTCCTGGGCCTGTCTGCCATAGAGTTCAAATCCCCGGGGATCGATTTTTTCTACCATTCGAAACCGGGTCTCATTCTGCATGTATTCACTGACCGGAATCCTGTCGCCGGCGGCATCGACGATAAGCCCTGGTTCTCCGGCTGCAACCCGACGGGGATCGTAACGATAGAGCGGCCAGATGCCACTGTCGACCGCACGTTTCTGTTGAGCTGGACCGAATCGCAGATCGTAGCCATGGGCAATACAGTGACTGTAGCAGATAATAAGTGAAGGGCCTTTATACGAGGCTGCCTCCACAAAGGCCTTGACGGTCTGGCTGTCTTTGGCGCCAAAGGCGACACTGGCCACGTAAACATGGCCGTAATTCATAGCCATGAGGCCAAGGTCCTTTTTGGCGAGCGCTTTTCCTTTGGTGGCAAATTTGGCAGAAGCACCGATGGGGGTCGCCTTGGAGGCCTGGCCTCCAGTATTGGAATAGACCTCGGTATCAACCACCAGCACATTGACATCACGATCCTGGGCCAGTACGTGGTCCAGGCCGCCGTAGCCGATATCAAAGGCCCAGCCGTCTCCTCCCACGATCCAGACACTTTTTTTCAGCAGGTATTCAGCTACTTCGTCCAGGAGCCTGGCTTCAGACAGATCGGTTGTCGCCAGTATTTGTCGTAACGCAGCAACCCGTTGCCGCTGCTCGGCAATGCCTGCTTCGGTTTCCTGATTGCTGTCGAGCAACTCCGTTACCATCCTGTCGCCGATGGTTGGCGCCAACCCGCGTAACAGATCCTGAGCCTGTTCCCGGTGTTTATCCACGGCCAGTCGCATGCCAAAACCGAACTCGGCATTGTCTTCAAACAGCGAATTGGCCCAGGCCGGACCGCGGCCGTTGCTGTTGGTTCGGTATGGAGTGGTCGGCAGGTTGCCGGAATAGATAGCTGTACAACCGGTAGCATTGGCAATCAGGAGTCGATCCCCGTAAAGCTGGGTGAGCAGCTTGAGGTAGGGGGTCTCGCCACAGCCGGCGCAGCAGCCGGAGTACTCGAACAGGGGTTGCAGGAGTTGCGAGGTTCGCACGTCCATCCGGGTTACCCTGGTTCGATCCAGTTCCGGCAGGCCAAGGAAAAAAGCATAGTTCTCCCGCTGACGATCAAGATTCTCAATCCGGCTTGCAAGATTGATGGCCTTACGCTCGGGATCGGATGTATTTTTATTTTTGGCCGGGCAGACCTCCACGCACAGACCGCAGCCGGTACAGTCTTCCGGAGCGACCTGGACAGTGAATTGCATATCGGGAAATTCCCTGGATCGAAATTCTTTGGCTTGAAAACCATCCGGTGCCGTTTCCAGGGCTGCAGGATCGTATATCTTGACACGGATAGCCGCGTGCGGACAGCTGAGTGAACACTTCGTGCATTCAATGCAGACATCAGGATCCCAAATTGGTATATTCAGGGCGATATTGCGCTTTTCCCACTGGGTTGTTCCCAGGGGCCAGGTCCCGTCAACCGGCAAGGCGCTGACCGCAAGCCGGTCACCCCGACGGGCCAGCATTTGTGCCGTTACCTTCTGCACGAACTCGGGCGCCTCTTCGGGCACAACCGGTGGACGTGTATGGTTGCTCGTCACTTCAGCAGGCACCTTGACTTGATGCAGATTATCCAGGGCGCCGTCCACTGCGGCAAAATTGCGGTCAACGACTTTTTCACCCTTGTCGGCATACGTCTTCTGAATTGCATCCTTGATCCTGGTGATGGCCAACTCGCGATCAATTATATTTGACAGCGCAAAAAAACAGGTCTGCATAACCGTATTGATCCGAACCCCCAGGCCGACTTTCCGTGCAACCGCATTGGCATCAATCACGTAGAACTTAAGATCTTTGTCAATAAGCGTTAATTGCACTTCCCTGGGCAGTTGTTCCCAGACATCTTCGGCTGTATAGGGGGCATTGAGCAGGAAGACCGCTCCCGGCACGGCATACTCAAGCACGTCGTATTTTTCCAGGAACTCGAAGCGGTGACAGGCGACAAATCCAGCCCGTTTAATAAGGTATGCGGAGCGAATGGGACGCGGTCCGAAACGCAGGTGCGAGATCGTCATCGAACCTGATTTCTTGGAATCATACTCAAAATAGCCCTGGGCATAATACTCCGTCTCATTGCCGATGATCTTGATGGAATTTTTATTGGCACCCACGGTACCGTCGGCACCCAAGCCGAAGAAAACCGCCCGATGAACGTCGTCACTTTCGATGTCAAACTCCATGTCACAGGGAAGTGAAACATTGGTCACATCATCATCAATGCCGACGCTGAAAGAATGCTGGGGGGACTTCCTGTCGAGTTCATCAAAAACCGCCTTGACCATTGCCGGGGTAAACTCCTTGCTGCCGAGCCCGTAGCGGCCGCCGATAACGGATGGCTGGCCGGTAAACGGTGATCGACCGGCGACTTCTGTTGCCCTGATGGCAGCGACGACATCCAGATACAGGGGTTCTCCCACAGATCCCGGTTCCTTGGTTCGATCCAGAACCGCGATCGCCTTGACCGTTGCAGGCAGGGCGGCAATGCAGTCCTCACTAGAAAAAGGTCTGAAAAGGCGAACCATGAGGACCCCGACTTTCTCCCCGTTTTTATTGAGGTATTCTACTGTCTCCAGAGCAACTTGGGCGCCGGATCCCATCAAGATGATGACTTTCTCAGCCTGCTGGTCGCCGAAATAATCAAACAGGTGATACCTGCGGCCTGTACGCTCGGCAAAACGATCCATGGTTTTGCTGACAATCTCCGGGCAGGCAAGATAGAAGGCATTCGATGCCTCACGGGACTGGAAATAGGTATCCGGGTTATGCCAGCTGCCCCGCAAGACGGGACGCTCGGACGTGAGGGCACGCCTACGATGGGCTGTGACCAGCTCATCATCAATCATGCATCGCAGGTCATCATCTGTCAGCAACTCGAACTTGGAGACCTCGTGCGAAGTTCGGAAGCCGTCAAAAAAATGCTGAAACGGAAGACGGCTTTCCAGAGTAGCGGCCTGCGCTATACAGGCAAAATCGTGTGCTTCCTGCACGGAGCCGGATGCCAGCATGGCAAAACCGGTCTGGCGGCAGGCCATGACGTCCAAGTGGTCACCAAAGATGGAGCTGCCGTTGGCAGCCAGAGACCGCGCAGCGACGTGCTGGACAAAAGGCGTCAGCTCACCGGCGATTTTATACATATTCGGAATCATCAGGAGCAGCCCCTGGGACGCGGTAAAGGTTGTTGTCAGGGCACCAACCTGCAGAGCGCCATGGACTGCGCCTGCCGCCCCACCCTCGGCCTGCATTTCAGTAATGGAAACCACGTTGCCCCATATATTTTTTCGCCCGTCGGTCATCCACTCGTCAAAGTGTTCCGCCATCGGGGACGAAGGGGTAATCGGGTAAATAACCGCCAGCTCATTTAACCGGTAGGCGACCGATGCCACAGCTTCATTCCCGTCCACCATAACTCTCTGCGTGTTATCCATTTTTTACCACTCCACGACTTTTTGGAATTTTAATGCAAAAGTTGACAGCAACATTCTCGACTTACTTTTTCCTGTTCAGACCACTATCTCTCCTGTTGTAACTCATCACCGGCATGTAACCATGCGGTCTCTCATACCTTAATCCTGTTCACACAACGACACCGCTGTTATTCCGCCGCAGGCAGAAACTCTTCAGTCTTCTGTTTTCTGTCATCCGTCCTCTGCTTTTGGATAATCATCCTACAGTACCAGTCACGCCACTTCTGCTACCCAGGTCACAGTTCTCTCTATTTTTTCTACCACATGGAGTAAAGGGTAACCTGTGGTTCAAGGCTTTTTCTGATGTTGTCTATTCAATTCATGCAGAGTTTTCCCTGCATGTGATGCCAGTTTTTCCAGATTTTTGACCGCAAGAAATCCTCGATGAAATTCGACCACCCCTTCCTTTTTCAGGTGCTGCAGATGACGGTTCACCACCGTCCTTACGGAACCTACCATCGAGGCCAGGGAATCGTGGGTAAGATCATTAATCAGAGCTACCGGATACCTGTCGTCAACAGTGGAAAGACCATCAAAATTAATATAATGAAGAATAAGAGAGGCAAGACGGGTAATGGTGTCATGCAGCGCCAGGCTTGAAGAAAGGTCTTCCATCCGCCGCATCAGTTCCCCCATATAGGGGAGGAAACAACGATTGAAGTCCGGATGATCAATCATCCATTGCCGCATCGTATCCAACGGTACGGTCAGAAGCTCAATATCATCAAGCACCACGGGTACCACATCATGAATCTCACCGTCGAGCAGGGTGATAATATCGAAACCATCTCCCGGACCGAGCAGCCACAAGGTGATTGAACGGCCGGTGTCAGGATGACTGCGGATTACCTCTATCCTGCCCGAGAGAATAATATGAAAACGAAGCACATTTTGTTCCCCGAACAGACGTGAACCGCAGGTCGAGGTTCGTCTGGTACACAATCGCAGCATTTCCTCCAGGTACTCTTCCTGTAATCCTGCAAACAGAGGGGACCTCCTCAAGCCCCTTATACAGTTATCAAAAAATGGGGAATCAGGCCGCATGCATTTCTCCTTTTTAAAGTTGATTCAGGGGGAATCCCATGACGAGGGTAATTTTTTTATACAATGCAGAAAGGGTAGCCAAAAATCCTGGATAACAAAAAGATGTTCATGCCGAAGTTTGGACTTTCAAATAAACCAGCATTCCCGGCGCGCCGGACACAACGAACGATGAAAATGGTGGCAGCCAGACGTAACACCGCAGCGGTGTCACGAGGTCGCGGTGAAGCAGAAAGGATTGCTTGTTGCACCGCTTGTGGTGCAACACACCACAAGGCGTTCTGCGCCATTTTCAGAGAATCATACCATCCTACTTCATTACCTGCAGTTTTCTTTATATAAAAAAAAGACTTCTGTGACCTAAGTAGCAGAAATGCAGGGTCTGGTCTTGTACTGTCTGCGTTGATATTGAAAAACTCCTTATCCGGGATGAAGGAAAGGTAGGGAGCAACCATATCGCGACCAAGGAATCCCCTGAATTCAAGCTGGCGCAGCTGATTCGGTGATGCCGGTTTATCAACTTCTGGAGAAAAATATCATGACACGAATAGCAATTAACGGACTTGGCCGTATCGGCCGCTTGGTTCTTCGCCATTACCTGGAAACAGCCCCGGAGGGGGTGGAGATTGTTGCAGCCAATGACCTGGTACCAACTGATGACCTGGCCTACCTGCTCAAGTATGACTCTGTCCATGGACGGGCCGTATTTCCGATCACGGCAACTTCCGACAGCCTGCAGCTCGGTGATCACACCATCCGCATCACCGCCATTACCGAACCTGAAAAATTACCCTGGAAGGAGATGAAAGTGGATGTCGTGTTGGAATGTACCGGCCGTTTTATTCACCATAAGGATGCCTCCAGGCACCTCGATGCCGGAGCTGGACGGGTACTGATCAGTGCTCCGTCACCGGATGCCGATTATACCATTGTCATGGGAGTCAACGAAGACGGATTTGATCCGGATCGGCACAAGATCATCTCCAATGCCTCCTGCACCACCAACTCGCTTGTCCCGGCCATGAAGGTGCTGCTGGATAATTTTGGGGTCGAGATGGCTCTTGTCACGACTATTCACGCCTATACTGCAACCCAGGGTCTGGTTGACCGACCGGCTAAAAAAGCGATTCGTGGCCGCGCCGCAGCGGTCAACCTGATCCCCACCAGTACCGGCTCCGATATTGCGACGGCCAGGGTATTGCCCGAGTTGGAAGGACGCCTGCGGGCCATCGCCGTCCGCGCCCCTGTTCCTGACGGCGCCTTAACGGATATTAATGCAGTGCTGAACAAAGAGGTTACGATCGAAAAGATAAACAATGCCTTTCAAAAGGCGGCGACGCAGGGGCCGCTCAAAGGCATCCTCGGCTACAGCGAGGAAGAACTGGTTTCCTCCGATATTATTGGTGATCCCAGATCTGGAATTGTTAATGCCCTTTCCACTCGGGTTGTTCGCGGAAAGATGGTCAAGGTCCAGGTGTGGTACGACAACGAATTTGGTTATTCCAGACGCCTGTTCGAGGTGGCATCAACCTTGGCGGATTGACTGATACCGGAGCGAACAGCCCTTTTGATTAAAACAACAAGATAATATATTATGACAGACATAACTTTTGATAGCCGAAAAACACCATCATTTGGCACATACACTCTGATTACCGGGATTCTCCTTATCATTCTCGGCATGGCAGGTATTATTCTCCCTAACCTTCTGGCCCTGGGGACTGCATTATTTCTTGGTTGGTTGTTATTCTCCGCCGGACTAATCTGGGCATTCCATACTTTCAGGTACAATCCAAAAAGTTTTTCTGATTGGTTAAAACCCTTCTTCCTGTTACTTTGTGGTAGCTTCATCCTCTTCTACCCCTTATCAGGCATAGAAATGGTCGGCCTGTTACTGGCAGTCTACCTGATGGTGGATGCATTCGGCAGCTTTGCCCTGGCCAGGACAATCTACCCGGTAAAGGGTTGGGGATGGATGACCTTCAACGGAACAACTTCACTTATTCTGGCGCTACTGTTTCTGATAGGCGGAGCGGCTACCTCCATGTTGCTGATCGGAATTTTTATCGGTATCAGCCTGTTCTTCGATGGTTTTGTTCTTACGGCCATCGGCTGGAAAACCAAAAAAAAGGAAAAGGGAGAATAACATGAAAGACAAATTCGCCATTCAAGCCCTTACGGCACTTGAAATTCTCGACTCCCGTGGTAATCCTACCGTAGAGGTGGAGTGCGAGCTGAGAGACGGAATCCGGGCCCGGGCCGCTGTACCTTCCGGGGCGTCAACCGGCAGCCGGGAAGCGGTGGAACTGCGTGATGGTGATAGCAGTCGTTTTCGCGGCAAGGGAGTGCTTCAGGCTGTGGCCAATGTCAATCAGACCATTGCGCCACACATCCTTGGCATGGATGTACGACAGCAGGCACAGATAGATCAGGCCATGATAACCCTTGACGGTACATCCAACAAGGCCCGACTGGGTGCCAATGCAATCCTTGGCGTTTCCCTGGCTGTCGCCCGTGCGGCGGCTGAGGCAAGCGGACTGCAGTTATTTCAATATCTCGGTGGTCCGGGTGCTAACCGTCTGCCGGTCCCCCACATGAATATTCTCAATGGTGGCGTCCATGCGCACTGGCAGGGAGCTGATTTTCAGGAATACATGATCGCTCCTTATGGTGCAGACAGCTTTCGCCAGGCCCTTGAATGGGGAAGTGAAGTCTACCATGCCCTGCAAGCCCTTCTTGAGGAACAGGGACTTTCAGTCGGCGTTGGCGACGAAGGCGGTTTCGCCCCGCATGTCCCTTCCAATGAAGAGCCTTTCAAACTGATTACAGCGGCAATCTCCGCAGCCGGATTGCAGCCCGGTAAAGACGTGGGTATTGCCTGCGATCCCGCTTCCAGTGAATTCTATGAAAATGGCCTATATCACCTGCGTAGCGAGGACCGGAAACTGGAACCAGAGGCAATGGCAGCCTATTACCGGGAACTGGCAGGCCGCTATCCACTGGTTCTACTGGAAGACGGCATGGCCCAGGATGACTGGGAGGGATGGAGAAAGCTCATGACCCAACTGGGCAGCCGTATGGAGTTGGTTGGCGACGACCTGTTCTGTACCAATGTCAGCCTGATTGAGCGCGGTATCAGAGAAGACGTGGCTAACGCCGTTCTGATCAAGCTCAACCAGATCGGCACCCTGACCGAGACAATCGCCGCCACCCGGATGGCACGAGATCATGGGTGGGGGGCCTTTGTCTCGCATCGTTCCGGTGAAACGGTAGACAGCTTCATAGCCGATATGACCGTTGCCCTGGATACGGGACACCTCAAGACAGGCGCCCCGGCCCGCGGCGAACGGGTAGAAAAATACAACCAGTTGCTGCGCATCGAGGAAGAGCTGGGATCTGCGGCCCGCTATGCCGGAACCGGCGCCTATGTCATTCCACCTCAGGCATGAGGTAAGTAATAGGGACGTCTGGTATTAATTCGTCATGGGGAATCGATCTGTAACTATTGCCGCGACAGATCTCGACTATGAGCTTGCCACCGGCACACCTCATATTGTAACTGAATAGTTACAACATGTTTATGCTTTTGACAAACAGATGTAAGTGATCAAGCGCGTTGTCATGTGTGATGAATCATGAACCAATGCTTCTTCTTTCATTCAAACCGGCAATACGCTCTCTATACAAAACCAGCTGCCGGAGGGCTTTTTTCATGACAGTATCTTACGATATACCGATGTCCGATCTCCCCGCTGAGCTATCCGAACTGCGAGAGCTTGCACTTGATCTGCGTTGGTCCTGGAGCCATGCTGCAGATAAACTCTGGCAACGGATCGACCCTGATACCTGGGATCGTACCCACAACCCATGGCTTATTCTTCAGACGGTCAGCAAAAAATACCTGCTCCAGTTAGCTTCTGATGCCGATTTTATCTCCCTGCTGAGTGAGCTGCGCCGGGAACAGAATATTGCCCATGAACGGCCCGCATGGTTTCAACAAAACCATCTGAAATCCGCCTCATCTTCAATCGCCTACTTCAGTATGGAGTTCGGTCTGGATGAGTCCTTGCCCATCTACTCCGGCGGTCTGGGAGTACTGGCCGCCGACTATCTCAAGGCCGGGAGTGAGCTCGGACTCCCCGTTGTAGGTATCGGCCTGTTATATCAGCAGGGGTATTTTCGACAGGGCCTGGATGCAGAGGGAAACCAGCTGGTTTTCTTTCCCTATAATGATCCCATGCAATTACCCATACAGCCGGTACGTGACCGGGAAGGTGAATGGCTCCTTGTGGAAGTGGATCTCCCTGGACGAATTTTACGACTGCGCATATGGCAGGTAATAGTTGGCCGCGTCACCCTTTATCTCTTGGATAGTAACGATAGTCTCAACAGTCCTGCCGACAGAGGAATCACCAGCGAGCTCTATGGCGGAGGCTCTGAAATGCGCCTGCAACAGGAAATCGTTCTGGGCATAGGCGGCTATCGCCTCCTGCAATCTCTACAGATCACGCCGGTAATTTGTCATTTAAACGAAGGTCATGCGGCCTTTGTCGTCCTGGAACGAGCCCGTTTTTTCATGCTGCAGCATGAGGTTTCTTTTCCCGTGGCATTGACCGCCACCAGGGCCGGGAACCTGTTCACAACCCACACACCGGTGGAAGCTGGTTTTGACCGTTTTTCATCCCGGTTATTTAAACAATACATGAAAAAATATGCTGCCGAACTCGGCATTCCATTTCAAGACCTGCTGGCCCTGGGACGAATAAATATCCAGGAAACAGACGGAACCGAGCCCTTTCATATGGCATGGCTTGCCATGCACGGCTCTGGTGCCGTCAACGGGGTCAGTCAGCTGCATGGCCGGGTCAGCCGTAGAATTTTCCAACCACTCTTTCCTCGCTGGCCGACAGAAGAAGTGCCGGTCGGCCATGTTACCAACGGGGTACATGTGCCAAGCTGGGACTCACCTGAATCCGATCGGCTTTGGACAGATGTCTGCGGCAAGGAACGCTGGCGCGAGGATCTGCAGGATCTTGAAACGGCAGTTATGAAAACTTCCGATGAGCGGTTATGGGCGATGCGAACCCAAAATCGTTTGAGCTTGATCACATGGTTACGCAAACGACTGGTCCTGCAGCAGGCATTACACGGCCCTGCAGCTCATCAACCGTTTGCTGCTGAAACAATTTTTGATCCAAACGTCTTGACACTTGGTTTTGCCCGTCGCTTTACCTCCTATAAACGTACGGATCTGCTCCTGCACGAACCCGAACGTTTAGCGTATCTTCTCTCCAATGCAGAGCGACCGGTACAGTTGATCCTTGCGGGGAAAGCTCATCCGCAAGACCAAGCGGGGCAGGATATGATCCGTGCCTGGATTCATTTCATTGATGAATTTGACCTTCAGCAACACGTTGTATTTCTGGTTGACTACGACCTGCTAGTTGCTGAACACCTGGTACAAGGTATCGATCTTTGGATCAACACCCCGCGTCGGCCCTGGGAGGCCTGTGGTACAAGCGGTATGAAAATACTGGTTAACGGCGGCCTGAACGTCTCAGAATCGGATGGTTGGTGGGCTGAGGCATGGAACAAGGAAGTTGGCTGGATACTGGGAGACGGAAAACTGCATGCCGACCTGTCGAGCTGGGATGCCAGGGAAGCACATGATCTCTATACTCTTCTTGAAAGTGATATTATTCCATCCTTTTACCAACGCGATGTCAGCGGGATCCCGAAACATTGGGTTCACCTCATGCGTCACAGCATGGCGCAGTTGACCCCCCGTTTCTCCGCCAATCGAATGGTGCGGGAATATATGGAAAAATACTATAGTACAATGGCCTCGTCAGTTACGTTGCGAACCAGGGACGTTTCAATTGCCCGACAGATTAATCTTTGGGAAAAAACGCTGGCACAACATTGGTCGTCCATTCGTTTTGGCCGACTGGAACAGAAAAGCGATGACAAGAATATGTATTTTGCCATTCAAGTGTATCTTGATGATCTTGAGCCGGAATCGGTGCGGGTAGAACTCTGTGCCGATGCCGGGGAAGATCATAAAGCGGAAGTTTATCTGATGACAAGAAGTGAGCCTCTTGTCGGAGCCGTTCACGGCTATCTATATACTGTTACGATTACGGCCCTGCGGCCTGCAACTGACTATACGGTTCGGGTTGTTCCTTTTCACCCGCAGGCGACAATTCCGCTTGAGGCCAACCAAATTTTATGGGAACATTAAAATAATCCTAACAGGCAGTCTTGTTTATAAGGAACAGAGATTAAATAACGTGGACAATATCGTGCTCAGCTTTAGGTCAGGTTTGATCGATCTGATTGAACGAAACCGCAGATGTAGCAGGGCTACGATGAGGATTTCGTGATTGAAGAGCGGTCAAAGATGGCCTGAAAATGAGATGCGGGATGTTCAGGTTATTTAATCTCTATTCCTAACTTTTTAATCACCTTTTTTTCATCCAATGTTTTTTATCATGGAGGCTTTTCATAATGACGGTATCAACATCATCAACCACACCGGCACCCCCGGCCCAGGGGCTCAGTTCTGCAGAAGCTGCACGGCGTCTCCAACAATACGGGCCCAACGCCCTGCAGGAAAAGAAGGTTTCTTTTATCCGAATGCTGTTTGGCTATTTCTGGGGCCCCATTCCCTGGATGATCGAAATAGCCGCCATCCTCTCGGCCGCTGTCCGGCACTGGCCTGATTTTTTCATAATCCTTGCTCTGCTGATTTTTAATGCAGGAGTGGGCTTCTGGCAGGAATACACTGCCGGGAATGCCGTTGAAGCACTGAAAAAAGAACTTGCCCAGAAAGCTCGGGTTCTGCGTGACGGCGCGTGGTCGGTTATTGATGCCGCCGGTCTGGTTCCGGGTGATGTGGTACGGATTCGTTTGGGTGATGTTGTTCCGGCCGATGCCAAACTGATTGAGGGTGAATATCTCAGTGTGGACCAGTCGGCCCTGACCGGTGAATCGTTGCCGGTCACAAAAAGACAGGGAGAAGAAGTTTTTTCAGGGACCATTGTCAAACAGGGAGAAGTCCTGGCCGAAGTAACTTCCACCGGCCAGAATACCCGGTTCGGCAAGACCGCAGGTCTGGTTGAACAGGCCAAAAACGTTTCCCATTTCCAGAAAGCCGTTCTCACCATCGGTGATTATCTCATCTATGTCAGTCTGGTTCTGGTTGCCCTCCTGGTACTGGTCCAGCTCCATCGCCATGCTCCATGGCTGGATCTGATCCAGTTTGCCCTGATCCTGACGGTGGCATCCATACCGGTTGCAATGCCGGCGGTCCTGTCCATGACCATGGCGGTGGGGGCCATGCTTCTGTCAAAGAAAAAGGCAATTGTCACCCGGCTGGAATCCATTGAAGAGATGGCCAGTATGGATATTTTGTGCTCCGATAAAACCGGCACCCTGACTCAAAACAAACTTACCTTAGGCGATATCGAAACGTTTGAAGCTGCCGATGCCCAGAAAGTATTACTAATGGCCTCCCTGGCTTCCCGGAAAGAAGACATGGATGCCATTGACGAGGCGGTCTTACAGGGCTTGAAGGAGACGAAGCGCCTGAAATCATTTGAGCAGAAAAAATTTGTTCCCTTTGATCCGGTTCATAAGCGTACCGAGGCAACGATACGCGATGCGGATGGGAACACGTTTCTGGTCACCAAGGGCGCGCCGCAGATAATCATGGGCATGGCCAACCTGAGTGATGCGGATCTCAAGCGGGCAAACAAGGTGGTCAATGATTTTGCCGCCCAGGGCTATCGTGCGCTTGGGGTCGGGATGAAAAAGGAAAGTGAGCAGGACTGGACCTTCCTCGGCATTCTTTCCCTGTTTGATCCACCCAGGGAAGATTCTGCTGAAATGATTGAAAGAGCAGGGAAATACGGTGTTCATGTCAAGATGGTGACCGGTGACAATCTGGCCATTGCCAAACAGATCGCCGCAAAACTGAATCTGGGAACAGATATTCTGAAATCAGATATGCTCCCGGCGGAGGGAAAAGGTGACAACCTGGATCCTGAGTTAGGAGAAAAAGTAGAGAAAGCCGAAGGCTTTGCCGAAGTTTTTCCTGAGCATAAATTCTCCATCGTCAAGATACTACAGAGTCGCGACCATATCACCGGCATGACCGGTGACGGGGTCAATGATGCGCCGGCTCTGAAACAGGCGGACGTGGGTATCGCGGTCAGCGGCGCCACCGATGCTGCACGAGCCGCCGCCGATCTGGTGCTCACCTCTCCCGGATTGTCGGTAATTATATCCGCTATCGAGGAGGCACGGCGTATCTTTGAACGGATGAACAGTTATGCGATCTATAGAATCAGTGAGACCATCCGAATTATGTTTTTCGTGGTTCTGTCCATGGTCTTTTTCAATTTCTACCCCATCACTGCCGTCATGATCATCCTCCTTGCCTTTTTTAATGATATCCCGATCATGACCATTGCCTACGACCATACCGGCCTGGAAAAAAACCCCGTGCGCTGGGATATGCATCATGTAATCTCGGTGTCTACAGCCATGGGAATTGTCGGTGTTATCGGCAGTTTTGGTATGCTGCTGATCGCCATGGACTGGCTGCATCTTGATGTAGCACAGATCCAGACCTATGTATTTTTGAAAATGGCGGTTGCCGGGCATCTGGTTCTCTTTGTGGCCCGGACCAAGGGACATTTCTGGAAACGACCATGGCCGGCTCCCATCATGATCTGGTCTGCAGTTATCACCAAGGCGGCAGCAACCCTGCTGGCTGCTTATGGCTTTGGTTTCATTACCCCCATAAGCTGGCCGGAGGTAGCCCTTATCTGGCTGTATTCCATCCTTTCAGCCATTGTTACCGATCTGGTTAAGGTGGAGGTTTATCGACGATTGCATCAGCAGG
The DNA here is from genome assembly GCA_964590715.1 of uncultured Desulfobulbus sp. GTDB lineage: Bacteria > Desulfobacterota > Desulfobulbia > Desulfobulbales > Desulfobulbaceae > DRLX01. Next base: position 2,138 of record CAZPXI010000010.1, on the reverse strand, counting down.
CGCCCAGACACCAGACGTTTATCAACAGAATGAAGAGAAAATTTTCCAGCTAATGTCACGCTACTAAGGGTTCGCGCAAAAATAACTTAGTAGAGGTGAGGTGTAATGTGGACATGTAGCGAAGTGATCTGATTGCATGCAACCGCAGGCGTAGCAGGGCTACGTCGAGGATTGCATAATTGAAGATCGCTTTTCTACATGTTCAGAGTGTGCCTCAGAATGCGAAGTTATTTATGAGTGAGCCCTAAGGTGGGCAAGCCTTCAGGTTTTAGGCTGCAAGTGTCGGCAAGGGATTAAAAAAAGTATCCCTGACAATTTTCAGCCTGAACAACCTGCTGCTTTGACAAATAAAAAAAGCATTTTATCATTTCAGGCGCTATGCCTGCACCGGCTAACCAAGGATAACTATGAAAAAAAAAGACTACAAACAAACGCTGTATAACCTGCAGGTGGAGCTCGTTAAATTTCAGAAACATGCCATTGAGAAGAACAGACAGGTCTGTATCATTCTTGAAGGACGTGATAGCGCAGGAAAAGACGGAACCATCAAACGGTTCACCGAACATCTCAGCCCAAGGGAAGCCAGGGTTGTCGCCCTTGGAAAGCCATCCAGCGATGATCTCAGGTCCTGGTATTTTCAGCGCTTTGTTCCTCAGCTCCCCAAAAAACAGGAAATCGTTTTCTTCAACCGCAGTTGGTACAACCGGGCAGGAGTCGAAAAGGTCATGGGCTTCTGCACCAAGAAGGAATATCGGATGTTTATGGAGTCGGTTGAAAGTTTTGAGCAGATGCTTACCCATTCAGGTATCTTGTTCTTTAAATACTATCTGGATATATCAGAAAAAGAGCAGAAAAGGAGATTGCAGGCCAGAAAAGACGACCCGCTCAAACAATGGAAATTAAGTCCCATCGACCAGCAGGCACAAAAGTACTGGAGTGCCTATTCAACTGCCAGAGATGAGATGCTCAATACAACCTCTTTTATCTTTGCCCCTTGGTATGTCATCCATACCGATGACAAAAAAGTTGCCCGAATCAACATCATTAAGCATTTCTTAAGTCATGTTGATTATCCAGGTAAAGACGCTACGCTGCTTGCTTACGCCCATGATGTCGTCTGTATGTTCGATAGCCGCTGCTATAAAAAAGGGATGATCGCGAAATGAACCTGAGTTCTGATCCTGTTCACTTTATCGTCACAACAGCCCTGAACTATTTTTAAAACGGGCTTGATTCAGAGTGTAAGCTCAATCTCTGTATAGGGAAAAGGGGTGTACGATTTTTTGATTTTTTCCTGGATGACACGTCCTCTTATTTAAAACAAATAGAAATCCGACCCCTTTTCCCAGAATTAAATGGGGTCAGAGTGAGGCTACCCCTGTAAAACGGACGATTTAATTGGGGGAGTCTCAAAACTATTTACTTCTTTTGAGGGTGTTTTCAATCGATTATTTTAAACCTTTCGAATCATTCGGGGTAACGATCTCATCATCTTTATAGAGAAGTTCTTCCACAAGATCTCCTGATTCAGCGTAAGATCTGTACACCCCGTTCATCTCATTGTCACGAAAGGTCGTCTCTTCCTTCAGCTTGCCGGACGGGTAATACCGTTTTTCAACCCCGTCTATTTTCCCATCCTTAAAAGGTATTTCAGCAACCAGCACACCTTTCTGATTGCGCTTTCTGGCAACCCCGTTCTTTTCCCCGTCTTTAAACGGAATTTCCCACAGCACCACCCCTGTTGCATTCAATATCCTGGTCACACCATCCTGTTTGCCGTTTTTGAAACGGGTCTCACCGGCCAGAGCGCCGGACTTGTGATACCGCTCCTCTATGCCGTTCTTTTTCCCATTTATATAGGTCGTTTTCTTCTGCAGGATCCCTGAATCGTCATACTGTTTGACGATTCCGGTAATGGGTTTGTTCAGTTTCTTATCATAGGTTATTGATTTTTTAGTCAGTACATCTTCACTCTTATATTCCGCGCCGCCATCGGCATACGCCTGGATAACACTGAACAACAGGATAAAAATACAGCTGCAACAAAACAGTTTTTTCATTTGAAGGCTCCACCTGTGATAAATTCCATATATTCATTCCCTCATTTTTAAAATATCCATTGCCCTGCGCGATCCCCT
>CAZPXI010000009.1:0-27080 GCA_964590715.1 uncultured Desulfobulbus sp. | reverse complement strand
TAAAATGCGACCGATAGCGAAAATCAATCAGGGAGTGAAGGCGGGCATCGGAGACCAGATACACGGAACCGCCCCTGCCGCCGTCGCCGCCGTTTGGACCGCCGCGGGGAACGAATTTTTCCCGGCGAAAACTGACACAGCCGTTACCGCCGTCACCGGCTTTTACAAAAAATTTTGCTTCGTCGATAAATCCCATGCGCTCAAGCGTACCCCGCAACCGCGTTGCTCCGTCACAAAGAAGAAAGGAGAAACACAAAAAAAGGAAAAACACAAAAAAACTCGACACCAATCATCTTGATGTCGAGTTTTTATGTTTCCATGTCCGGCTGTTAAAGGCGAAGCCGGTAATCGCCTTGTCCGATGCAGCGTCAGGCAGGATAAACGGAGACCCGTTTACGATTTTTGCCGAACTTCTCATACGTGACAACACCATCAACCTTGGCAAACAATGTGTAATCCCGACCACAACCGACGTTCTCACCGGGATGTATCCTGGTGCCGAGCTGCCTGACCAGGATGTTTCCGGCCCGGACCGCCTGTCCGCCGAATCGTTTCACACCCCTTCGCTGCCCTGCACTGTCGCGACCGTTTCGTGAACTGCCGCCTGCTTTTTTATGTGCCATTGTATATTCTCCGTTACTGTTCCTTGCCGGTTGGATGCCGGTGTCTTATTTATTAAATTTACGCTGCTATCTCTTCAATGGTCAGTGCGGTGTACTGCTGCCGGTGACCGTTTTTGACCTGATAGCCTTTACGTTTTTTCTTTTTAAAGACCAGAATTTTCTTTTCTCTGCCCTGTTCGGCAATCTTTGCAATTACCCTGGCACCGTCAACCACTGGCTGTCCGACTTGAACAGCGTCTCCATCGGCAACCAGCAGGACATCGTCGATCTCAACGGTATCACCGACAGCACCCTTGAGTTTTTCCACCCGCAGTGTATCCCCGGCTGCAACCTGATACTGCTTGCCTCCGGTCCGAATAATAGCATACATGCGAATCCTCCTCTATATTAGAATATTGTTTATTCAAAAGTTATACGAAACTTTTAAATAAACAATAACTCATGAAAAAATGCAAGCCAAAAAAGCGCGGCTCCGCACATAATCATGTGTACAACAACATTTAACGGAAAAGCTGAAGGTCTGTTTGAATATAACTCCACCCAGTTGAGTGTCCCGGAGAAAAAGTAAGCAAGTGTCTATCCATAAATGAGGATTATTGTTCGAGGTCGGGCAAGCACAGACTCCGAGGCGTGCGGAAAATTTTACCACAGGCCGGATATTCCCAGGATAAAATTTTTCGCACAACGCCGAGATCGGGCAAAAAGACCGTTTATGGACAGGCACAGGCAAAGAACGGCCAATGAAAACTCTGCGTTCAAGGTGTACTTCAATCATAGACTTCGGGATACATTATAATATATATGAACAACTATGAACAACTCAGATTATTAATTTGTCCACGATTACACCCTTTTTACTGTACAAATCGTTCTCATTTACTACAATTAAGCATCAGTTTCGTAAAGCCGCTGAAAGTGATCTCTTCCGATTGCGGCGGACAGTCGTTCACGTATTCGGAGCACTCAACCCCAGGGCCATATTCTTCTACCAGGAGCAAGACAGATGAGACACCAACTGACAAGATTTTTCTTTCTATTTACAATAACATGCACCACTCTTTTTACCGCGACCGCCGGACAGGCCGGAGATTACAGTAAACCGCAGGAACTTGTCGCTAAAGGCACGGCTGTTTTTAAAAGTTTTATGCAGGATCCCAACATGGAGTGGTTCAGAAATAATGTTCAAAACGCCAAAGGCATTTTTATAGTACCGCAAATGCTTCGCGGCGGTTTTATCATCGGCGGTTCCGGAGGGTCTGGTCTGCTGGTGGCACAGGATCAAAAAACCGGCGTATGGAGCTATCCCGCCTTTTACACCATGGGTTCGGTTTCCCTGGGATTGCAGATCGGTGCCGATGCCTCGGAAATTATCCTCATGGTCATGACCGACAAGGGGATCAATGCCATGCTCTCCACCGAATTCAAACTCGGTGGTGATGTCGCCGTTGCCGCCGGGCCGGTTGGAGCCTCCGCCAAGGCCCAGACCGCAGACATCCTGGCCTTTGGTCGTTCCAAAGGTCTGTTCGGCGGTATCAGCATTGAAGGTGCCGTTGTCGCCCCCCGCTATGAATGGAACAGCAGCTATTATAACACCCAGGTTGGCCCGGTTGATATCCTGATCAAGAAAACAGTGAAAAATCCTCAGGCAGACGAGTTGCGGGCCGCCCTTCCCAAAAAGCAGGCTTCAAAAACCAAACCTCTGGGAAGCTGATGTCCTCCGGCCATAGCTTTGCCTACCCGGCTGCTGCCTACCGTTGAGCAGGCAGTAACCTGGTCTTTTTCCTGTTCTTTCTTTTCGAGGTCCACAATGAAAGCACGAGATGTCATGTCGCCGATTGAGGCATATCTTTCCCCGAACATGCCTATTTGCGAGGCAGTCATTCGCATGCGCAATGTCAAACGCCATCATGGGCTGCCCATCAAAGGCATGCTCGTGAAAAACGACAAGGGAGATGTTGTCGGTATCTTGTCTATAAAGGATATCATGCAGGCGGTTATCCCTTCGTATCTCTCGCCGGATCTCAGCATGTTTTCCTGGGATCACATGCTTGAACAGATGACCGACCGGGCAAAAGACAAGGTGGTCGGGGACATCATGACTAAAGATATAATAACCATCGATAGCGAGGCCGCACTCATGGTCTGCGCTGACCTGATGATCAAAAAAGGCCTGCAGAGACTCCCGGTAACCGACCAGAACGGAACCATTACGGGGATCGTCTACATGCGTGATATTTATGACTTTATAGCAGACATTCTGACAAAAGGGGAAAAGGCTGATGGCACCTGTTGAAACTGCGCATACGGCTCAGGCCCTGGTTATGGATTCGAGTTTTTACATTGCCTGTGGAATATTCTTTGTTGCACTGGTAATTATTATTTCGGAAAAAATCCATAAAACTATTATTGCCCTCTTCGGGGCCTCTCTGGTGCTGGTCCTGAAGATCCTGGAACAACATGAAGCCTTTCATCTGGAAGAGTACGGGATTGACTGGAATGTTATTTTTCTTCTGATCGGTATGATGATCATCATCAACCTGATGCGCCCCACCGGCCTGTTTGAGTATATTGCCATCCGCAGCGCCAAATTGGGTAGAGGTGAACCCGTTCGGATCATGATCATCTTTGCCGTTATTACCGCTCTGCTCTCCGCTCTTCTGGATAATGTTACCACCGTCCTGCTGCTGGCCCCTGTCACCCTGTTGATTGCCGATGCTCTCGAGGTCGATCCAATCCCCTATTTGATCGTTGAGGCCCTGGCATCAAATATCGGTGGCACAGCCACCCTGATCGGCGACCCGCCCAACATCATGATCGCCTCCAAGGCCAAACTCAACTTTATGGATTTTATCCTCAATCTAACCCCGATCGTCATTATTATGATGGTCGTCTTTGTGGTGATTATCAAGGTCGTTTTCGGCAAGAGACTGAAAACCCGTGATGAACTCAAAGAACGCATCATGAGCATGGATGAGAATGCGGCCATCAAGGATCCGGTCATGCTGACCAAGTCGCTGGTGGTGCTGGGTATCGTATTGGTCGGCTTTGTTCTTCACGGCGTCTTCCACTACGAGCCGGCGACCGTAGCCCTGTTCGGTGCCGGTCTTTTGTTGCTGATCTCCGGAACCAGTGAACCGCACCATGTTCTGGCCGAGGTGGAATGGCCGGTCATCTTCTTCTTCATCGGCCTGTTCATCATGGTCGGCGGTCTGGTCAAAGTCGGCGCCATCAGTCTTATGTCGCAGAAAATGCTGGCCCTTACCCATGGAAATCTTTTTGCTACCTCCATGGTGGTCATGTGGTTTTCCGCCATTGCCTCGGCCGTGGTCGATAACATTCCCTATGTTGCAACCATGAATCCCCTGGTCATCGACATGGCCAGGGAGATGTGGCCGCAACTCTCAGGCCCGGAATTACTTCAACACGCCGATCTCATGCCCATCTGGTGGTCCCTGGCCCTTGGTGCCTGCCTGGGCGGTAACGGTTCCCCCATCGGCGCTTCGGCAAATGTTATTGTCGTCGGCATGTCTGAAAAGGCCGGGCACAGGATCAGTTTTATGAAATTCGTCGCTTACGGTTTGCCGATCATGTTCATCACGGTCTTTATCTCCACGATCTACATCTGGCTCAGATATTATGCCTTTGCTTGAGAATTTCCGGCACAATCCGCAACCGATATCGTGTTCACCCTGTTTTTATGGTGATTCGCGACATCGGATCCCTGATGAATCCTCTCCGGCTTTCTTGTTTTTTCTGCTCCTTTTCCGGCCGTGACAACTACCGCCACATACGCTTTTTCCTCAACAGGGCCCGGACAAGGGGCCCTGCAGCTACAGGGCTGCTGGAAATCATCCTGCTCCATCCCGGAACTCGACAATATTTTCCAACAGTTTCCCGATGATCTGCACACGCTCGACATCACCGGTGGAGCACTCCTGAACTGGGACTCCATCCTCCTGGTCTTTCTGGACAAACTTCTCAAGTATTGCCGAAAGAATAAAATACACGTCAACCTGCGCGAATTGCCGGGCGGCGTCGAACCTCTGCTTGAACTGGCACAAAAATCCACTGCGCAGCCACGGAGAATCGAGAAAAAAAACGGGCCAGTCACCCGGCTGGGCCTGATTGTGCTGCAAATATTTACCCAGGGCCGCGAACTGGCCCGTTTTACCGGTGAGATCGTTACCGCGCTGGTTCTTCTTGTCCGGGGCAAGGCCTATTTCAGGTTTGGTGATTTTTTTTACTTTCTGCAGAACTGTGGTGCCGATGCCCTGCCCATTGTCTCGCTGATCTCGATCCTGGTCGGCATCATTCTTGCCTTTGTCGGTGCGGTTCAGCTGCGTATGTTCGGGGCCCAGATCTATGTCGCCAATCTGGTCGCGCTTTCCATGGTCCTGGAGATGGGAGCGATGATGAGCGGCGTTATCATCGCCGGTCGAACCGGGGCCGCCTATGCCGCCCAGTTGGGCACCATGCAGGTCAATGAAGAGATCGACGCCCTCCGGACACTCGGCATTTCGCCGGTCTCCTATCTGGTTCTACCCAGAATGCTCGCCCTGATCTGTATGCTGCCTCTGCTCTGTATCTATGCCGACCTGCTTGGCATTGCCGGTGGTTCTCTTATCGGGGTCTGGATGCTGGATATCTCTTTTTACGAATATTTTGTCCAGAGTAAAAAAGGACTCCATCTTTGGCAGATCAACCAGGGAATCATAAAAAGTGCGGTCTACGGGGTGCTGATCAGCTTTTCCGGCTGCTACCACGGGCTGCACAGCGGCCGCAGTGCTTCTGCGGTTGGGGAGGCTACAACTTCAGCTGTCGTCATGTCCATTGTTCTGATCGTTATTTCCGATGCGATCATGGTCATAATCTTCAGCCTGTAGAGACGTATGACTGCCATACAACCTCTTTCCGTTATCGACCTGACCATTGCCTATGGTGATTTTATCCTCCAGCAGGATATCGATTTTACCGTTGAGGATGGAGATATTTTTATCATAATGGGCGGATCCGGCTGTGGGAAATCAACCCTGCTCAGACATCTGATCGGGCTGAAGCGGCCGGCAAAAGGACGGGTCATGTACGGGGACATTGACTTCTGGAAAGCCGGTGCGGATGAACGCGACCTGGTACTGCAACGATCCGGCGTGCTCTATCAAAGCGGTGCCCTGTGGAGTTCCATGACCCTGGCTGAAAACGTTGCCCTGCCGTTGCAGCGCTATACCGAGCTTACCCCCAAGGTCATATGGGAGCTGGTAGAATTCAAGCTCTCGCTGGTCGGCCTGAACGGATTTGCAGAGTATTATCCGTCTGAACTCTCCGGAGGCATGCGCAAACGGGCCGCGCTTGCCCGGGCAATAGCCCTTGATCCCGAGCTGCTGTTTCTTGATGAACCGTCGGCAGGGCTTGACCCGGTTACTTCCCGCCACCTTGATGAACTTATCCTCGAACTGCGTGACAGTCTCGGCGCAACGGTTATAATGGTCACCCATGAGTTGGACTCCATTTTTTCCATCGGCACAAACAGCATCTTTCTTGATCGTGAGGCAAAGACCATGCTCGCCGTCGGAGATCCGAAAACAATGGTTCAGGAAACAGACAACCCGGTGGTTCTTGATTTTCTGACCCGAGGCACCGGCAAACGATCTCATCCAACCTATGAGTAAACGAGCAAACCCTACATTGATCGGCAGTTTCGTTATCGGAGCCATTGCCATTGTCATCTTTGCTTTGCTGGCGCTCGGCAACCTGTCACTCAACAAAAATACCTATCGCTGCGTACTCTACTTCCAGGGCTCTCTGCACGGACTCGATATAGGGGCTCCGGTAGCCTACCGGGGAGTGACCATCGGTAAAGTAACTGATATAGCAATCATGTTTAATCATGGTGAAAACCGGTTCACCATTCCGGTGTATGTAGATATTGCAGAGCAGGTCGTGTCCGGAAAAACACATTATGAGGAGGCCGGTTTTGATACACCGGAGGCCTTTATTCAAGATATGATTCGGCGTGGACTGCGGGCAAAATTAAAAATGCGGTCCCTGGTTACCGGTAAACTCTTTATTGAATTCTTTTTTGCCCCGGACACCGTTGCCAAGGTCACCGGCGAGGAAAAAGAGTATATTGAAATTCCTACCTTGCCCTCAGGCCTTGACCAACTCACCCAGGCCCTGGAAGAACTGCCGATCAAAGATATAGTAACGAAAATCGTTTCCGCCCTGGACAACATCAACGCCGTACTCGAATCCAAAGAGTTAAAACAGACAATATCCCGGTTGAACAACTCCCTTCAGCATGCCGACACCCTGTTTCTTTCACTGCAACAGCAGCTACCCGACCTTGCGGTTGAATTTAAAACGACCCTGGCCGATTTTTCTTCTCTGATCAAAACAACCCAGGCCCTGGTTGAGCAGACGGATACGGACCTCCCGCTCCTTATGACGGAGATCAAATCCAGCTTCGTCAAGCTAAACAGTGTGTTGGAACGACTTCAGCCCCTGGTTGAAAACCTCAACATGATGACCGATGAAAACTCGTCCCTGCGATACCGAATTAACAATGCACTCCAGGAAATATCAAAAACGGCACAGTCCATCAACCGTCTGAGCGAGTACCTGCAAAGGCACCCCGATGCCCTGTTAACCGGGAGAAAGGAACAACAATGAAGGGTTTACTCTCGTCAGGTAGGACAAATGCTCTGCTCGTAGGGTGCTGTTTTTTTCTGCTTAGTGGATGCATCGGTTCCGGGGCACCACTGCACGAGTACACCCTCACACCGCTGGTGCGGCAAAACAAGTCCATCAGGCACTCTGAGGAGCGGTCGATTATGATCATGCCGGTTCTTACCCCTGCCTGGAATACCGACTCCGGCATAGTGACCCGCTCTTCCTTAAACGATATCAACACGTCATCAACTCACCTCTGGGCCGGAAGCCTGCAGAACCAGCTGACAACAACCCTTGCCGAGAACATCCGTCGTCTGGGAACTATGGATGTCGTCCAGGTCTATCCCGGCTCACGCTTTGCAAAACCAGAGCTTCTGCTGGAACTGGAATTCCTTCGTTTTGACGGCAAGCCGGGCAAGGACTTTACCTGTAGTGCGATCTGGACTATCTCCGACAATCAGCGGGAAAAAACCCTCCGGCGCCGGAAATTTTCCACCACCGTTGCTGTGGACAGTGACGGGTATACAGACTATGTTGCAGCTGCATCAACGGCAATTTCCAAGTTAAGTGCAGAGATCAGTCTTTCTCTGCAAAAAATCCGGAGAGCACCATGAGCCGACTCCTGTTGAATCGTAAAACCCCCTCTGCACCCGCCCTGGTTTTCATATTTTTGTTTTTTATTCTCTTCTCCGGTCCGGCACAGGCCCGGGGAATAATACGCTGGCTGACCCAGACCGTTTACGTGCCCCTGTACTCGCATATTTATGCCGACGAACGGTACAGGGATAAACCGTTTAACCTGACGGCGACGCTGTCCGTCCGCAATACCGACCCTGAAAACGGATTGATTCTGCAGAATGTGGACTATTATGATTCAGAAGGCCGGCTTCTTAAAAAATATCTGGCCAAACCGGTCACTATCGCCCCTCTTGCCTCTACCCGTTTTATTGTTCAGGAATCGGAAAGCAAAGGCGGCTCCGGGGCAAAATTTGTTGTTATCTGGACGGCTTCAAAACCCGTGGTTGAACCGATTATCGAGTCGGTCATGATCGGCACCAAGTTACAGCAGGGGATCTCTTTTCTCTCCCGCGGCAGGGTCATTGCCGGGGAATCCGCCGAATGACCGGATTTGCGGTTCCGCACTCTACCACTCTGTTGTTTTTGATTGGGTTCCTGATCGCAGATCATAGATCTTGTTGCCAAAGAAACAACAATACAACATTCTAGAATTGCAATAAAAAATATAAAACATTTTAACAGGACCAGAAAAAACCATGCTGCGAAACTTCTTCATTTTTTTATCCTTGATCGCCATCCTCTGTACCGGCTGTGTAGCCTCTCACCAGACACCCGCATCTTCGAATTCTGAGGGACAACAACTCCTTAAAGTTGGAATCACCCCCAATGCCCCGCCCATGGCCTACAAAGAAAACGGCAAAATCACAGGCCTTGAGGCGGAATTTGCCAAGGGACTAGCCGAGTACAGCGGGCGCAAACTCCATTTTGTTGAACTCCAGTGGGAAGAACAGATTCCGGCCCTGCTCTCAGGGAAAACCGATATAATCATGTCGGCCATGACCATAACCGATGCCCGAAAATATCAAATAGCCTTTGCCGATCCGTACATGGTGACCGGACAGGTTTCTCTGGTCCGGCTTGCCGAATACAACAGGTTCAGCAGCGGCTTTACCGACCTGTTGAATCCGACGGTCCGGGTCGGGACGGTGAAGGCGACGACCGGTGATTTCCTGGTCACCCAGAGTAAGTCAAAAGGAAAAATTATCCATTATGACAGTGCCGCCCAGGGTGTACAGGGCCTGCTCGACAAAAAAATAGACGTCTTTGTCTACGACCTGCCCATGAACTTCTACCTGGGTGCCAAATATGCCGACCAGGGACTGACTCCGGTCACTGTACCCATGACCAAGGAGTACATTGCCTGGGGAATACGAAAAAATGATCCTCAGCTTCTTGCCCTGGCAAACGGGTATCTGCAGGAAATAAATTCCTCCGGCAAACTGCAGCAGATGATCATCCGCTGGATTCCGTTTTACGAAAGATTATTTAACAAGTAGCAGCCGAATCCATGGAAACAACACCTCTATGGCTGATTGATGCATCCTGGCTCAGCTTTGCCTTTGTCTGCGGATTTATCGCCCGGCTGATCAAACTTCCGCCCCTGATCGGCTTTCTTGCCGCCGGTTTTATTCTCAACGGTTTCGGCATCCGCCAGGGCGGCGAAGCCCTGCAGGAACTTGCCGATCTCGGCGTGACTCTGCTCCTGTTTACCATCGGCCTCAAGCTTGACCTCAAGACCCTGCTTCGCAGGGAGATCTGGCTGGGCACCACCATCCATATGCTGGCAAGCATGGTGGTTTTCTCAACCTTTGTCTATCTGTTGAGTTTGAGCCCCCTGTTGAATACCATTGCCCCTTCAACAGCCGTTCTGTTTGGTTTTGCCCTCTCTTTTTCAAGCACGGTGTATGCGATCAAGATTCTTGAAGAACGGGGCGAGATGAGTTCACTCCACGGAATCACAGCCGTCGGCATACTGGTCATGCAGGATATTATCGCCGTCGTTTTTCTGACCATTTCAGCAGGTAAAGTCCCTTCAATATGGGCCCTCTGCCTGCCGCTGTTGTATTTTCTCCGGCCGCTTTTCTTTACATTGCTCGACCTGACCGACCATGGGGAGCTGTTAGCTCTTTTCGGCCTGTTTATGGCCATGGTCGTCGGTTCTTTTTCCTTTGAGATCGTCGGCCTCAAACCTGATCTCGGCGCACTTATTGCCGGTATTCTTATCGGCAGCCACCCAAGAGCCAAAGAGCTGGGGTATACCCTGATGGGGTTTAAAAACCTCTTTCTGGTCGCCTTTTTTCTCAGCATCGGCCTGTCCGGGCTCCCGGATATTAAAATAATACTCGTCAGTCTGCTGCTTGCCCTGTTCATTCCCTTTAAAGGCGGATTGTTTTTTCTGCTTATGAGTCGATTTGACTTTCGGGCCCGTACCGCCTTGTTTACCGGATTCCCTTTGGCCAATTACAGCGAATTCGGCTTAATCGTTGCCGCAGTCGGAGTGAAAAACGGCTGGCTTGAACCACAATGGCTGGTTCTTGCCGCTCTAGCCCTGACCCTTTCTTTTATTGTCGGTGCCCCGTTAAACGGCTCAGTCTACACCCTGTATGCCCGTTACAAAACCTTTCTCAAGCGCTTTGAAACTTCACGTCGGCATCCGGCGGACACCCCCCTTGAGCTTGAGGCGGATGTCCTGATTTTCGGAATGGGCCGCATAGGTTCAGGGGCCTATGTTGACGCCTGCAAGAGCTTTCCTCAGCGGGTGGCCGGAGTCGATAACAACAGGGAGACCGTTGACCGCCTGCGGAAAGACGGCATGAAGGTCCACCTTGGCGATGCCACCGATATTGATTTCTGGGAAAAAATTAACCCCGGCCGGATTTCCCTGGTTTCCCTGTGTATGCCCTGCCATACCGCCAACCTGACAGCCGTTGAACAGCTCCGGCAAAGCGGCTTCACCGGCTATATAACGGCAACATCCCGCTACGATGATGATGCCCGGGAACTTGAGGAGGCCGGCGCGCATATCGTCTATAATATTTTTGCCAATGTCGGTGAAGCCTATGGCCAATATGTCCGTCAGCAGCTTAAAGCTCTCGGTATAGATACTGAAACCATTACAACAAAACATGCAGCCTGAAAAAAAATATTCACTATTCTGGTCCCTGACCCTTTCTCTGGTCGGGTTTCTCTTCATCCTCTTCAGCCTGAATCTCTATCAGTATTTCCGGGTGAAGTCCGATGTTGCCTCCACATTGCTGCAGAGCATCAACGAAAAAGAACTGGGCGAGTTGCGCAGTTTCTTTAACAATATAGGAGACAAGCTCAATATTGTCAGAGACTGGGGAAAAAACGGTGTTATTGACGCTGATGATATCGTTTCCTTAAATAAAAAACTCTTTCCGTTGATAGACCACCAGCAACGGGTCAGTGGAGTATTGTTGGCTGATAATACCGGCCGTGAATACTTCCTGAGGCAGCAAGAGGACGGCTGGCTGACCAGGGTCACGCTGCCGAATCCAAAAGGCGCCAAGGCCGTGTACACAAATTGGAAAGACCCTGAACAGGGGCGTGAACTTCGGGAAGCTCAAACCGATTACGACCCGAGAAAGCGCCCCTGGTTCCATCGTTCTCAGGAAACCGGTGAGGTCTACTGGACTTCTCTATATACCTTTTTTGAAAGTAGGGAAAAGGGGATAACAGCCTCTGTCTCCTGGGACTCACCCAATAATCAAAAGAATTTCTTTGTCTTTGGGATAGATATCTCGCTCAAAGGCATTCAGAAATTTATGCGCCTGAAAAAGAAGGATTCAACCGGGATCATATTTCTGGTCAATCCGACCGGTAATGCCATTCTACCCGGCTTAACCGGGGGCGACAACGCCACAGACTACACCAAAGTCCTGTCAACACTTGTGGAGCAGTGGAAAACCTCTGAACATCCTGCCGAAGAGACCATTAAATTCACCTATAAAAACCGGCAATGGCTTGGATCTTTGCAGCCGCTGGTCCGGAACGACTCCTTTTTCTGGATCGGGGTAGCCGCACCGGAAAGGGAACTGCTTGCCCGCCTCAACCAGACCCTGCTCAGACTCGACCTCACCGACGTCCTGGTTGCCACGGCAGGAGGTATGCTCCTGCTCTTTTTTATCTGGAAAAACGGCGGATTCCATCCGAGGCGTCAGGTTGTTGATCCCGTAGTCCGCCTCCATCAACTGATTAATCAGGGTGAAGGGGCAAAGGTGGAATTTAAATCGACCGTCCGAACCAATTTGAAAAGCGGAAAAAAGGGTAAGGAAATTGAACTTGCGTGGCTGAAGGCCGTTGTAGCCTTTTTAAACGCCGACGGCGGCGCATTGCTCCTTGGCGTCGAAGACAATGGCCGGGTAATGGGGATTGAGGTTGACGACTTTGAAAATACTGACCGCTGTCTGCTCCACATTAAGAATCTGCTCAACCAGCATATAGGGGCCGAATTTTCCGGTTTTATCAATGTCACTCTGCTGACAAGTGACGACAAAAATGTGGTGATGGTTGAAGTCCTCCGCGCCGGTCAGCCGGTCTTTCTCAGGATTGGAAAAAATGAGGAATTTTATATTCGCTCCGGGCCATCCTCGGTCAAGCTCTCACCCAGCCAGATGATCAGTTACGTCCTGCAGAACAGAAAGGGGAAAAAGGGTAAAGCCGCCTGAAGCGGGTTTCCGGAAGCAGATCGGGGAAAGGGCCGGCCCTCTATTGCTGAGCCTCGGGCCGGTGACTGCCAAGCAGATCTATTTCCACCAGTTTTTTATACACCCCGTTTTTGTCCATCAGGAATTCATGACTCCCCTGCTCTACAATTTTGCCGTCCTCCATAACCAGAATCAAATCCGCCCGGCGAACGGTTGAGAGTCTGTGGGCAATGACAAGAACCGTTCGGTCGGAAAATCCCTGTTCAAGTGCCTGCTCAAGGATATTTTCACTCTCGGTATCAATGGCGGCTGTTGCCTCATCAAAAATCAACAGGGCCGGATTTCTTGCCAGCACTCTAATAAAGGAAAGCAGCTGTTTTTCACCGGCCGAGAGTTCAAGCCCTCCATCACCAATCACGGTGTCAAGCCCTTCGGGCAGCCGATCAATAAGGGGCTGCAGGCCGGTCTGCTGCACAAGAGCCTGCACCTCCTTATCGGTCAACACACTGCCGGCGGTAATATTGGCCCTGACGGTATCGGGCAGGATAAGGACTTCCTGCATTATTATGCCGACATGGTTCCGCAGCGTCTCCAGCGGATACCTGCGCAAATCGATCCCGTCCAGAAAGATGGTTCCGGCAAGGGGATCGTAAAACCTGACCAGCAGACCGGCAAGAGTCGACTTGCCGCCCCCTGTCGGTCCGATAAGGGCTGTTATCTTTCCAGCAGGAAGCTCAAGGGTTAGATCATCCAGTATCAACTGTTCCCGGTCATATCCAAAGCACACATTCTCAAACCTGACCGCACCTTTTACCGACTCAGGGACATAAACCGGTTCAGCGATCTGCATGGTCCTCCGGGTGTCCAGTACCTGGAAAATTCGTTCAGCCGAGGCCATGGCCGACTGGACGATGGAATACTTCTGGGACAGCTCACGCATGGGTTGAAAGAAGAGGCGCATGTAAAAGAGAAAGGCAACCAGTTCGCCAAGAGTCAATGTCTGCCTGATGACTTCCCCGCCCCCGTACCAGAGGATCAACGCAACCGCCGTTGTTCCCATGAATTCAGTCAGAGGAAGAAAGGTGCCGAACAGGCGGATCTGGGCAAAGGTCCTCTGAAGGTAGCCCTGAGTCAGTTTGGTATATTCAGCCGCAAGTTTCTGTTCTCTGCCGTAGAGTTGAACAATGGTCATATTTGACACCGCCTCCTGCAGAAAACTGTTTAACCGGGCAAGTTGACTGCGAATGGCCCGAAACCGTTCTCTTGCCATCCGCGAAAAGCAAACGGTCAGCCCCAGAGATGCTGGAAGAAAAAACGTCATAATCAGAGCCAGGCGCACATTCATCAGGTAGAGAACAATCAGAATACCGGAGAGTTTAAGCAAATCATTAAACAGGGTCACCATGACCGAGGTGAACATCTCATGCATGTTCTGGATGTCGTTTGTCAGACGAGTAACCAGTTTGCCGGTGGGTTGCTTCTGGAAAAAACCGACTTCCAAGGTAAGTATATGAACAAAAAGTTCCTGCCGCAGTCTGTGCATGACCATCTGTCCGATCCACTCAAGAACAACCACCTGGCAGAAGCCACAGATAAATATCAGTCCGACCAGAAACCCATACTCGGCCGCCACCCGGCCCAGACCGCTGACCTGCTTCTGCAGGCCGAGGTCGGTTCGGCTGATAAAGCCGTCAATTCCGACCTGCATCAGTCTCGGCAGCCCCAGGGTTGCCCCGGTAGCCAGCAGGGAAAGTAGAACGGCGAGTACAAGACCCGGCCAATACCGCCTGCAGTAGCCGAAGATTCGTTTCCAGATCTGCAGATCAACCAGAGAACCGATCTGCCCTTTTTCCGTGTAGCCGTAATTACGCATTATCCTGCTGCTTATCAGCCATAATTGCATACAGGGCACTTGCCCTGCGCATCTGTTCATGGTTGCCGGAGGCAAGAATTTTTCCCTGGTCAACCAGAAATATTTTATCTGTTTTCCGCAGCAAGTTGACCCGGTGGGAAACTAGCAGGACAAGCCGCCCCTTATACTGGTTGTAAATGTTGGCAAAAACCTCCTGTTCGGTTTCAACATCAAGGGCCGACAGGCCGTCATCAATAATTAAAATCGGTCGGTTGCAGAGCAGCGCCCGGGCAAGGGCAATTCGCTGTTTCTGGCCGCCGGAGAGTCGTACTCCACGCTCGCCGACCAGCGTTGCGTACCCATCGGCAAAGGCGAGAATATCATCATGAATAGCAGCAGCCCCGGCCGCTGCTTCGATCTGATCACGACTCGCATCGGGCCGACCGAAACGGATATTGTTATAGACGGTATCGCTGAACAGAAAAATCTGCTGGCCGACATAGCCGATCTGCTCACGGACGGCCGCCACGGATACCTCGTTGACATCCTGGCCGTTGATAAAGAGCATACCGTCTTCAACCGGATAGAGTCTGGCCGTCAGCCTGCACAGCGTTGATTTACCGGAACCCGTTCGGCCGGTGATTCCGTAAATTCCCGGGGTAAGGTCAAGGTTGACCTTTTCAAGGGCAGTTTTTTTTACGTCTGGGTAGGTAAATCGCAAGTTTCTGAAAAAAAACGCCGGAGTTTCCTCTCCGAAATTCAACAGGCCATCACCGCCTCTGACGGTTGGCTGCTCCTTGAGAAGTGCGGCAACACGACGCAGTGAGGTCAGGCCGCGCTGGACTAGATTTGCAACCCAGCCGATGGCCATCATCGGCCAGACCAGCATAGCCAGATAGGTGACAAAGGCCACAAAGGAGCCAATAGTAATTCGCCCCTCAATAACCAGCAGGCCACCGAAGTAGAGAATCAGCAGCATACCTGCATTGCCGGTAAGGGTTGCCAGCGGATGAAGAAGACCCTGGATCACCGCAACCTTCAAGTTGGAATGCACATATTGGGTGCCCAGCCGTGAAAATTCACGTCCCTGCTGTTTTTCCAGGCCGTAGCCCTTGAGCAGACGAATGGAGACCAGGGCGTTACGGACGAATTCGGTCATCAGACCAAACTGTTCCTGCACCAGATTAAAACACTCATGCATCCGTCCGGACAGAACTTTGGTACAGATGGCAAGCAGGGGCATGGGCAGAAGAGCTATCAAGGTCAATTTGACATCAATGGCCAGCATAAAACAGATGGCTGCCGTCGACATGACCAGGGCATCTACGGCAGCTACCATGCCCATGCCGCAGGCCATCTGAATGGCTGAGAGATCGTTGCCGGCGTGGGCCATCAATCCACCGGTTGACCAGCGCCCGTAGAACGGACGATCCATCTGCAGCAGATGGGTAAAAATTTGGTCCCTGAGGTTCCGCTCAAGAAGACGGGAAAAACCGATTATCAGTGTTCTCCAGATAAATCGAAGCACGGTAACGGTAACGGCTATCAAAAGGATAAGCAGGGCAAGGTGTTGCAGGGAGGATGCATGTGCGGTCTGCCGACTAAGGCCGTCAATGCCTTTTTTTAACAGCATGGGAATCAGGAGCTGGAGGAAATCCACCCCAAGAAGGGCGATGAACCCAAAGAACAGGCGGAGACGATACCGGGTGAAAATGGGAACCAGCAGCCAGAGTGCCGTACGTCCCCGGCCGGAAGGTTTCAACTTCGTCACCTCCTGGTGCGCAGCAGTTCGTTATAGGCGGCGGTCAGTTCAACAAAACGATCATGATCTCCACCCTTATCCGGATGCAGTTCAAGAGCCTTTTTCCGATATGCCCTGGTCAGTTCTTTTTTATTCATAGCGGCAAGTTTGGCCCGACTGACACCGAAAACCGTACTTGCCTCGTTCATGGACATCCGGCGGGATCCCTTTATGGACCGGGCACGACGACGGGAATCGGCAAAAGAACGAATGTATTCCTCCCAGTTGCGTCCTCCCGGGAAGTCAAAATCAAAGTACATGACCACATATCGAATGAGATACGGCGGCAGATGACCGGGGCGACCAAGCCCCTGCCAGAACCGGGAATCCCGGTCAAGGCGGCAGACCTCTTTGACAAAGAGCTCGTCGAGTTTATCCCCTTCAAGGGCATGAGGCATGGTTCGGGTATAGCTTTCCGTGAAAAAACGCTGCAGATCAAAAATGGTAAAAACGTAGCGTTTATATTCTCCGGGCGACAGTACCTGCTCCTGCTCAATCAGATACTGTTCAAGCTCATCTCTTGACTTGTTCAGGAGTTTTTTAAACAGGGTCGCCGATTTGTCGAGCCGACGCTGATCGACCTGGCCGAAGCGGAGGAAGTGCATACGCCTGCGGTCAAAAACATGAGTTTCCTCCATAACCCTGGCCCGATCCTGTCTGGACATTGGCTTCCAGTTTCGGTGGTGGTGACGATGGAGAAACGGTTCTATTTTTGAACGGATATAGGGATCAAGAAAAGGGAAAAAAAACGCTTCCACTTCATCATAGTCGGGATCAACGCCCTTTTTCCGTAAGAGTTCAAAAAGCAGGTCGTCAATGTAGAAAGAAGAGCCGCCTGCATATTGTATAAATCTGTCGGGACGGGCACCCAGAGAGACCAGGTCGCGATTGGTCAGGCAGGTTCCGTTGTCATAGGATTCGCACAGGGTGTACTGCAGGTGATTGTCAATGAACCTGCGGGAAATATACATGAGAGTCTATTTGTAACGAACTCAAATTCAAGAGTTACTTATTTTTTTTATTTCGTAGTAGAAATATATAAAAAATCTCAACCGGTATTGCGCTGGGCATAGGTATTCATTAAAGATTCAACCTTGTCAATGGAAAACGGCTTGGCAACCGCTGTGACAAAGTGAAAGGTATTGAAATGCACCATGACCTCATCCCGATCATTGCCGCTCATGGCAACCAGGGTCGCCAGAGGATCAAGGGCATGAATTTTTTTTGCCGCATCCACCCCGTTCATGCCCTCATCAATCTGCAGGTCAAGCAAAACCAGGTCATAGGGGACACCGTTTCTCCGCCCCTCTTCAAATGCAGTGACCGCCTGTTCTCCTTCTTCGACCGTAGTAACACTGCAGTTGAAATATTCAAACATTTTGGCAGCAATTGTCAGCATCAGCTCTTCATCATCCATAATCAGAATCCGAAATTGATCTGTCTGGTCCTGATTGTCTTTGCCGCCTGCCTGCTCCTGACGCCCGACCGGCAGATAAATTATTGCCGTACATCCTGCTCCATCTGTATTTTCTACAAGCCGCACAACCCCACCGTGTTTTTTGACAATGGCGTGGGCAATGGTCAAACCCAGCCCCATGCCTTTCTGGGTTCCCTTCTGTTTGGTTGAAAAATAGGGGTCAAAAACCTGTTCAAGGATGTACTGGTCTATTCCGGATCCGCTGTCTCTGATACTGACCCTGATAAAATCGCCGTCCGGCATGGGATGTCCAATTCGACCAGATTCCATTTTACCATCAACTCTGGTCAGGTTAACCGACAGCTGGCCTCGACCGTCCATGGCTTCAACAGCATTGAAGATAATATTCTGAAAAACCTGGCTCATCAAATCAGAATCAAGATTCACGCAGTGTAGTGAATCATCAGCCGTGAGCTGAAAGTGAACCGGTGTTCCGGCCAGCTCATTTTCGAGCAGCCCGGCCAGCAGTTCGTCCACACAGACCCGGGTTTTCGAGGGCAGGTAATTATCTGAAAAGGTAGAGAATTGGCGAATAAGGCCGGTAGTAAGCTGGAGGGCCTTGCTGGTTTCGGCAAGGAGAAGATTGATCTCGTCATCATTGGATAAAACCCGAGCCATCTCAACATTACCGTTGATAATGGTGAGCAGGTTATTGAAGTCATGGGCAATGCCGCTGGCCATAGTGGCCATTGCATCAAGTTTTCGGACTTTTTCCAGCTCTTTTTCCAGTGCTCTCTGCTGCTCCTCCATTACTTTACTTGTTGTCACGTCCTGGAGAATACCGATAATAAACAGCTGTTCCTCTTCAAAGACAGGGACCAGATTAAAGGTCACCTGGCGGTCATGAAAAAGAACCGGTGCACTGTAATCAAAAACCAGCGGCAGGGCTTCGTCGGTTGCGGAAAGGCTTTCAATCCATTGGGTATAAGCTGTTCGATTCTCATCAGGCAGCAGATCAATAAAACGGGTTCCAAGAATTTCCGTGTCCTCCCGTTGAAACAGGATGCAGCAGCTAGGATTGACACGAACAATCCTCCCCTTGCCGTCGAGTTCAAGCGCTCCTTCGGTCATCCGTTTGAAAACGACCCCGTTATGCCGTTTATTGACCAGCAGTTCACGGGTCACTTCCCGGGGATTCAATCCCTGCATCCCCTCGATGTCTGCATTAGGCCGGGTACCTGTTTCAAAATAATGTAAAGCGTTATGAATATGCTCCCTCATGGTAGAGGCAGGGCCCTTGGCAATACAGATATCCGCTCCAAGCTCAAGGATGTTCATATCATCCTCAAGGGCAATACCGGAAAGAACGACAAGGAATATATCCTTATAAGCCGGGGTATTGCGTACAATACGGCTGAGTTTTGCCCCGTCTATTTTGGGCATGACCAGATCGGTAAATATAATATCCGGAGTGTACAATGCGAGTACATCCAGCGCTTCAAGGCCATCAGCCGCAGTCTGTACCTCGCACCCGGCCTTTTCCAGGATAGAAGAGACAATCTTGAGGATCACCGGACTGTTATCTACTACAAGGACTTTATGTTCAGTCATGATCAAGTAACTCCCGCACCGCTGTCACAAATTCTTTGACATCAAAAGGTTTACTGAAGACTAAATCCGCTCCAAGCTCCTGGGCCGCAGGAAGATACGCTTCAGGACCGATTCTTCCGCCGCCGGAAATTGCGACAATCTTCACATCGGGAAATTCCTTTTTTAAAACCGTGATTGTCTCAAGGCCCTCCTGCTCGGGCATAATCAAATCGGTTATCACCAGATCAACGGGTTCTTCTCGCTGCTTCTGCATACCCTTACGGCCGTTTTCAGCATCTATAACAGTGTACCCGCTCCATTCCATAACCTGACGAAGGAGAACGCGCATCTGTTCATCATCATCTATGACCAGTATTCTCATCAGGAACCTCTTGTCGGCAAAAGTTCACGAATTGCGACGGAAAGTTGGTGCATGTCCAGCGGCTTGGCAAGGAATCGACGAATACCGACCCTGTTTGCCTCATCGGTGGTAACCGCCTCGGAATACCCGGAGCATAGAACAATGGGGATTCTGTTGTCGATTTTTGCGATCTCTTCAGCAAGCATCAGGCCCGTCATCTTCGGCATGGTCTGATCGGTGATGACCAGATCAATAGCACCTTTCTCACGGCGAAAAATTTCAAGAGCCTCCTGCCCGCTTCCGGCGGAAAAGACCCTGTACCCTAGATATTCCAACATACTGCTCCGCATCTTGACAATATCTTCCTCATCATCAACAAAGAGAATGGTTTCGTTTCCCCGCGGCATGTTGGTGACCGCATCAACGGCCCCCTCTTCCTCTTTGTCGGCCCTTGGGAAAAAGAGCGTGAACACTGCGCCCTTGCCCTCACTTGATGAAACATCAATAACCCCGCCGTGGGATATGACGATGCCGTGAATAACCGCAAGTCCCATGCCGGTGCCTTCACCAACATCACGGGTGGTGAAAAAGGGATCAAAAATACGCTTAAGTAAATGCTCCGGAATGCCGTGACCGGTATCGGCAACCGAGAGAACCACATATTTACCGGGAACAAGATCGTGGTAGCGGTTACACTCTTCCGGTCCGGCCTCAAGTTCGCGCAGACTGATGGTGATACGGCCGGGTGTCGATCCCAGGGCCTGGGCGGCATTGGTCGCCAGATTCATCAAAACCTGATGGATCTGGGTCGGATCAATATCAATCGGGCCGATATCGCCGACGATTTCGGTTTGAATATCAATGGTTGTCGGCAGTGATGAGCGGAGCAGCTTAATGCCTTCTTTAATAACCGGGGTAATAACTATCCGTTTTTTACTGCTCATGTTCTGGCGGCTGAAGGCAAGGATCTGGCTGACCAGATCCTTGGCTCGAATGCCTGCGCGTTTAATGGCAACAACATGCTCGGTTATTTCTTTGACGGTCGGCAGCTCTCCCTGTATGGGCGAATCATCGTCTTTCACTTCAGGAAATCTATACAGCAGCAGATCGGCATTGCCCAGGATTGCCCCGAGAATATTGTTGAAATCATGGGCTATCCCGCCGGCAAGAGTGGCAATAGCCTCCATCTTTTGCGCCTGAACCAGCTTCTGTTCAAGATTTCGCTGAACGGAGATATCTCTGGCGGTATGGACATAACCGAGCAGTTCATCATTTTCAAGAATCGGCACGCAGCTAACCTGAAAAATCTTACCGAGAAAGGAATGCTCAACAACCAGATCCTGAGCCTTTCCGTTTTCAAGAGCTATTTTGGCCGGACAGATTCTGCACAGTTGATCACTGCCTGAAAAAAGCTCATGGCATCTCCGCCCTGCTATATCGCCGGTCGATCCATTGGCAAGTAACTCAAGGGCGGCGGCATTTCCTTTAATTATCGAAAGATCGGTATCAAGGATAAGTACCGGATTCTTGATTGCGTCAAAGGTTCGCCGCCATTCTTCATTGGAGATGCGCAGCGATGCCTCACTGGACATGCGCCGATCCATTTCCTTGCGCAGATTCTCATTGGTTACGGTCAACTCATGGGTTTGCTCGCGGACTTTTTCTTCCAATTGCTCACCGGCCAGCTCCAGCTCCTGGTTTGTTTTCTCAAGAGAACGGTTCAAACCGATAATCCGGTTGAGCAGAGCAGTAAACCCGAAATAGAGCACCAGCCCTCCGACAATGAGTGCAAGCAGGGTCAGCAGGATAACCTTGATGAGAATATGTTTATGTGCCTGAAGGGTTTTAGTGATATCAACCGAGAGAAGAATGGAACCAAATGGCTGTTGTTTGACATCCCTCAAAACAAAGGCCGGAAAAACCAGCGAGACCTGATCTTCGATCCGGATAAGCTGCTCCTTGCCGCCGGGGATTACCCGATCACCATACTGCTGGAAAAATGCGTTTCCGCCGGGATAGAGGACAGCGGTGCCGAGGTCAAAAAATTTTTCGTTTTCCAACCGAAAACGCTCCTTGGTATTCTTTTGCAGAACAATAGCGCTGTTTAATTGGGTTTGCTGGTGAATCTCGGCCAGAAACTGTTCCACCTGAATACCCAGCATCAGGTTGCCGACAAACCGATTATCAATAAAAACGGGTTGGACGACGTGAAAGAACAGGCCGGTAGGCCCCTCTTCAAAGCCGGACACGGTTTTCCGTATTTTACAGCACTCCATCAGAATGGAATTGGTATCAAGAGGGCTATCCCCGAATTTCTTTGGTTCGTGGACCCGGAGGAAGACCGAGTTATCGGGCAGGAAAAAAACCATCCGGGTCAACCAGGGATTCTCCTGTTGCAGCAGTGTGAACTCCGGCTGTGCAGCTGCAAGGAGTTGTTCTTTGTCGCGTGCCCCAAACGCATTGATCATATTAGGGTTTCCGGCAATCAGACTCTCCATGCGGCCAAGGTACTGCCGGTCCAGTTCCTTGACGAAATTCCGCATAAGAACGGTTGCGGATTTTTTCTCACAACGAATCAGATCATGCTGATGCTGCATTTGCTGCTGAATCAGCAGCATGACATAGGAGACGGCCAGAAGAATAAGTACAACACACAAGACCAGAATGGATGTTGTTCGAATATTTCGCATTACAACCCGTTACTTAAAGGAATCGGCTGATGCTGAAAAACATTGTCCCTGAAAAATTGTATCAATTGGCGGCGGCGATCGACTATTCGTACCTGCTCGGGAATAAGATCACTCATCTCGTTTTTCATTATGGACATTTTGTATTCTATATTAGGAGCAAAGCGATTGTCCAGGTACCAGGCATAAAAAAGGCCGAAAAGAAGACCAGGCGGGGTAAATCCCTCACTGGCATTGACAACACGGGTGTACAAACCCTCGGTTTCGGCGGACGGGTTCATGCGGGCAAGCTGCAGGTATGCTTTCAAGGTGGAATAGTCAAAAAAGCTCTGCAGCTCTTCGGGTTCAAGTACGGTCAGCCTGTAGGTGTAACCGACCTTTTCTCCCCCGTCCACGACAGCTCTCATTTCTTTATCCTTGGCATAATTGCCCAGTAACGATTGACCAAGGGCTACCAGGAAGGCCATTTCAAAGCGATTGAGATCTTCAGTCTGATCCTGGCGAATTTTGATTCGTTGATCCAGGGGATCATAAAAAGAAAAAACATTATCCCACTGCTGACAGCGCTTCCAGCAGGCAGGTTCAACAAGACTGACCCCGCGCACATGTGCCAGATGATCCAGCCGGATATCAGGATGATTCCAGATGATCTCTATGACCCGGCTCATAAGCCATTTTCTGTCCCTGCCGGTCAGTTTTTCGTCAAAACCGGAAGAAAGGGATATCTGCTCGGCACTAAGATAACTGCAGATGGTGACAATCTCCTCATGACGAAGACAGGGCAGTTGATGGTCGGTATGGATGGTCGACGGCAGGGTATCGTTGCCCAGGTTTTTACCTGCTTTTCCCGGGGTGAGCAAACCGGCGGATTTGATTCCATACAGGGCCTGTATGGCAAGAGCAAGTGCGCCCGGATCGTGCTGGATAACCCGCCTGTTCTGTAGTTGTTCCCTGGAAAAAACGGGCACGGCGACCGTTTTAAAACCTAGTTTACGGACCCTTTTTCGATCCAGATAAATAGGTTCTTTGTCCTCAAGGGCATACCGCTGCAGGATGGATCCGGGAATGTCGGTCAGATCCAGGGCCAGGACATGGGAAAAGAGTTCTTCTACGCCGCCGGGAATGTTGCGATGATAGGCCTGAATCAGGTCGGAGACATGGAATTTTCGATCAGGCGCATCTCTTGCGGCGTCGGTTTCTCCCTTCTGCACCCAAATGTTGGTGATAAGGAGTTTCATCGCCTCTGCGTTGCTGCGAATGGCATCGGCGATTCCGGGAACCTGCATAATGGGAATTATGGAGGTATACAGGCTGCCGGGGGCAAGGAGCAGGATATCGGCATCCTTGATCAATCCAATAACTTCGGGCTGGATAAAAGGCTTACGGCAAAATCTGACAAAGACCCGGTCCACCGGGTAACTGCGGCTGCAATAGCTGGATTTATGCTCACCGGTCACCTGAACCCCGTTACCGTAGAGGACCTGGAGCTGGGAGTTGGTGATTGTGCAGGGCAGCACGGCGGTGGTATGCATGCCCAGTGCCTGACAGAGATCACCCAGACCGCGGATGGTTGCAGTGCGGACAACATGATAGGATGCGGCAAGTTCGGCCCGGTCTATGGAGGGGTCAAGCTGCTGATAAATAGCTGCTGTCAGCAGTAGGTTGCCGAGACATTGCGGCCTGTGCAGGGTCGCAGACAGCCGCCGATCCGTAAACAGGGTATCGGCCAGGGACTGCAGAAAGATTAGTAAGGATTCCGGAATATTGTCCAGGTCGGCATCCGTTTCCTGCAGGAGCTGCTGCGCACTGACGGGACAGGAGATAAATCGATAATTGAAAATCTGATGGAGGGCAACCGCGAGTTTTTCCGAGGCCCCGGGATTGAGGCCGAACCGAGTTTCAAAATTGGCTCTGCGGACTGAGGAAAGCAAGACATGGCGGAGATCACCAAGGGCAATCAGGGGCAGATCTTTGAGGAGTTCCCCGGTTGACCCTCCGTCGTCGGTAATACAGACAACGGAGTGACAACGTGGAAACATCTCTTTAAGGCCGCTAAAGGGGGCCTGCTGCCAGTCCTTACGGCGCGAATCGCCGCCGACGATGTTGGACAGTCCGGTGCCGCCGCCGAAAACGACGACCTTGAGATCCCCTGCCTCAAGTTCATTCACCTGCCTGATAATATCTGAAAGCTGAGCCGCTATGGCAGGAGGAATATTTTCCGGAATGCCGTCAATGAGCAGGGAGATGACCCGTTCGGGCAGATTGCCCTCCGGCAGCATGTCCAGCGGAGTCAACCTCTGCTCACCGAGTTCCTGCAGACGCAGGCGTAATTTTTCGGCAGATTCCATAAGGTATTTAAAAAACCGGCTACAGACCGGTTGCCGCCATCTGTCTGGATACGGCATCAACCGAATCCTGCAGCGCGGATTTTTCTTCATCGGTCAGTTCAAATTGCAGTACCTTTTCCACCCCGTTTTTTCCTAAAACTACCGGAACCCCAAGGAAGTAGCCGGAGATGTCGTATTCTCCTTCCAGATAGGCGGCACAGGCCATGACCCGCCTGCTGTCGGTCAAAACCGCCTCTGCCATCTCAATAGCGGCCAGCCCGGGGGTATAAAAGGCACTTCCTGTTTTCAGATGATTGACAATCTCAATACCGCCGGTCTGGGTACGATGGACGATCTGCTCAAGTTCCTCGGCAGACAGCAGGTCGGTTACCGGTACACCGCTGACATTGGCCAGTCGGACAAGGGGCAGCATGTTATCGCCGTGAATTCCCATGACAAGGGCATTGACATCTCTGGCCGCAACCCCGAGCGCCTCGGCGAGAAAGGTGCGATACCTGGCCGAATCCAACACTCCGGCCATACCGATAATCCGCTCCTTGGGCAGTCCGCTGACCTTAAAGGCGGTATGGACCATAGCATCAATGGGGTTGGTGACCACGATCATCACGCAGTCAGGGGAATACTTGACCGCTTCCTCAGCGCAGGATTTGACAATGGCAACGTTCTTTGCCAGCAGATCATCGCGGGACATCCCGGGCTTGCGGGCCAGACCGGCGCTGATAATGACCACGTCCGAATCCTTGGAGTCGGCGTAATCGTTTGACCCGATCATTTTTCCCGGATACCCGTCCAGCGGTCCGGACTGCTGGAGATCAAGGGCCTTGCCCTGGGGTATGCCCTCCATGACATCAAGCAGGACTACATCACCGAGTTGGCGGACAAGTGCCCAGTGCGCTGCGGTAGCGCCGACATTGCCGGCACCGATGATGGTTATTTTTTTCTCCATTGTATAACTCCTTTTCTTATATACTCTTTTAAGATGATAGATTCGTAAAATTCAATTTTTTCGTTATTGCGACATTTTCACGAAGGCGGGAGGTAAGCACAGACTCCGATCCAGTAATAGCAACAAATTATAGATTCCAGCCTCGGGAATGACGGTCGAAAAGGTTTGTTACGTACGATACTCTCAAAGAGAATTCTTCATTTCTTTATAATGCCGACAGGTTACTCCCAAAACGATCTGTCCGTGGAACGCAGGGATTTTGTAGCATTTTTTCGACTCTGAGGGCATCCTCAGGCGTATCGACCTCAATGGAATCATGCCGGGTTTCAACGACCCGGATAGTATAACCATATTCAAGGGCGCGCAACTGTTCCAATTTTTCAAATCGTTCCCACTCCCCTTCAGGCAGGCCGACAAAAGTCAGCAGAAATCCTTTGCGGTAGGCATAAAAACCAAGATGTTTATAGTAGGTCGGCTTAACCGGTTCTTCGGGATTACGCTGAAAGGGTATTGGTGATCTGGAAAAATACAGGGCGTTGGAATGACAATCAAAGACGGTTTTCACATGATTTGGATCGTCTATTTCTTCGGGCCGGACGATCTTATAAATCAAGGTCGACATGTGCAGGGCCGGATCAGCAAGAAGCGGGCCGGCCACCTGATTGACAACCTCAGGCGGAAAGAGCGGTTGATCGCCCTGAATGTTTACCACCACATCATGTTCGGCAATGTCGAGTAACTCAGCCGCTTCGGCAAGACGATCAGTGCCGGAGGCATGATCTCTGCCGGTCATAACTACCTTGCCGCCGAAATCTTCAACCGCCTCAACGATTCGCTTATCATCGGTGGCGACAACAACCATGGAGAGTAAATCCACCTCCATGGCACGCTCAACGACGTGTTGGATCATGGGTTTCCCGTCAATCAAGGCCAGGGGTTTGCCCTCAAACCTGTTGGAGTGGTAGCGGGCGGGAATAACCGCAACCACCTTGGCGTCTGCTTCACTCATTATATCGTTTAAAAACTCACAGGTTCATACATACGCTCCGGTTTCAGGAAACCGCATGGAACCGTTGATTGAAAAATTCACTGAAAAAGGTTGGTTTCTTGTGTAAAGAGGATACATTGCAAAAAAAAAAAAGGCAATGAACAAACTTCGTTATGCGCAGACAATCCACTCTTGGGACCGGTACAAAACCACTTCACATCATCGGCATTTATACTACCGATCCGGACCTTGAACATGAAGCCGAAACCCTTGCCGCCCAGACCGACCTGCCGATTATCCGGAATAAATCACAAGCTGAGACAGCTCTTATTCTCAGCCCAAGCGGGCTTTCACTGGCCCGGCCCAATGATTTAAAAATGACGGGAACGGTACAGGTTGATTTTACGGGAGGAGCCTGGAAAAGGCGGATTAATCGGGTCAGAGAAGAACGGTTGGTCAAGGCCATGGGAAAAAAAACACTCAAAAGCGCCGTGATACTCGACGCAACCGGCGGGCTCGGCCGGGACAGCTTTCTGCTGGCCGCAGCCGGATTTT
>CAZPXI010000008.1:0-27554 GCA_964590715.1 uncultured Desulfobulbus sp. | reverse complement strand
CAACAAAATCGGCATCGACACCGGTGCCGTTTACGGTGGTCAACTGACCGCCCTGTTGCTGCCCGATATGGAATTTATCCAGGTCGCCGGTGAGCAGAACCATCCCTTTCCCGGAACCCTATAAAAACAAGGTATAACATCGGGAGATAAAATACAAATAATGATTGTAACTGTTCAGGAGCACCCCACGGAGTCTTCGCTTACCTCTTTACTCATTTCGGCCTTCTCGAATAGCACAAGTATGCTTCAAAGACCTAACTAAGTAAATATGTGGCACTCCTGAACAGCTATATTCCCTGGTAAAGGCAAGTTTTTTGCACCGGCCTGAATAGTTACTAATAATTTACAGATCGTCCCGGGCAAAGGGAAGGACGTCTGCAATGCAGGGCGCACCCATAAACAGCATCAACAACCGGTCAATCCCCAGGGCAATACCCGCTGTCTCCCCCATCTGTTCCAGATCCTGCAGGAATTTCTCCGGCATAGTGGCCGAGTGCCCAGGCATCTTAACAAGCTCTGCCGTAAAGCGTACCCGCTGCTCTTCCGGGTCCACCAGCTCGGAAAAACCATTGGCCAGCTCAATGCCGCAGATATAGAGTTCAAAACGCTCGGCCAGATGCGGCGCGTCTGCTTTCGCTCGTGCCAGTGAGCCAAGTTCCACCGGGTAATCATACAAAAACACCGGTGCCTGCCAACCAAGATTCGGCTCAACTTCGGCAACCAGCACCTCCTCAAAACAATCGTTTTCCAGGGCTTCAAGAGCGCTCATACCTGCATATGCATTAAAGGCATCATCCACACTCATACGCTGCCAGGGTGCTGCCAGGGAAACTGTGCGAGCATCTCGCTGCAGGGTGTCTTTAGTGCTGAGCGCTGGAAAAGAAGCATGACCAGCAGCCAGATACCGGACAAACTGTTCACACTCCTGCATGAGATCCAGGTAATTCCATCCCGCATGATACCATTCGAGCAGGGAAAATTCCGTTTGGTGATATTGCCCCATTTCATGTTGACGAAAACAGTGGCATATCTGAAAAATCCGCGGTGCCCCCCGGCTCAGCAGACGCTTCATGCATAACTCCGGAGAGGTGTGCAGAAATTCGTTTCCACAGGAAAAGGGAATAATTTCAGACTCGGGCAGCAGAACGGGAAGGCGGATAGGTGTATCGACTTCAACATACCCATTATCAAGAAAAAAGGCGCGAACCGCCTGGATGAAATCGCTGCGTCGCTTGAGTCCCGGAGTCGAAAGCATTGTTCAAATCGGCAGAGACGGTTGTTGGTCGAAACAACTCCGAATAAAGGGTTTTTCTCTTATTCCCTAAATCCGTGAGCGTCACGGTGAATTGTATTCGGAAAGTTGTAGTTTTATTGTCATCTTTAAATACAGCGAATTACGACCACCAAGCAATATTTCACGTCACGGATTCAGGTTATTCCTTTACCCGGGTCATATACTCACCGGTTCGGGTATCGATCTGGATTTTTACCCCCTCTTCGACAAAAGGCGGCACCTGCAGCTGGTATCCGGTTTCAACAGTCACCGGCTTGGTGTCGGTGCCCGAAGTATCCCCTTTCACCCAGGGGTCGGCCCGGGTCACTGTCAGGTTGACAAAGATGGGCAGGCTGATGTCGATGGCCTTCTCACCGAAAAAAAGGACCTGTACTTCCATATTGTCGACAAGGAAATTGATATTGTCGCCGATTTGCTCGCGGGTAATAAACGTCTGCTCGTAGGATGTGGTGTCCATGAAATGAAACTCATCCCCTTGTGAATAGAGAAACTGCATGGTTCGCTCTTCAAGATCAGGTTTTTCAAACTTGTCGTTGGAGCGATAGGTCTGGGTAAACTGGTTGCCCGTGATCATGTTGCGCATTTTCGTCCGATACAGAGCCTGTCCCTTACCGGGTTTAGAAAAATCAAAATCGGTAATTATATATGGTTCACCGTCGAGTTGAACCTTAAGCCCCTTGCGAAGATCTGATGCTGAATACATATGCCCACCTTAACCGGCCTGACCGGTGATTGCAGAGTGCGTGTCCATACGGGCACCACCTGTTCATTTATTTTCCATGAAATCTTAAAATAGTACGCAATCTGTTTTCATTTTGCAACAGCTTCTTCCCCGGTACCACCTAAATTTTACCGTTGCCCGGCTCTTTACTTGTTTTCCCCGGCCAACTCTTTTAGAATACGAAGTTTAAACCCGTTACCTGATACCTGAAATCCGACCACTGAAGTACACCTGCCCCTAAAATCATGATAATCAAAGCAGGCATTCTTTCCGACACCCACTTAAACGGTGCAGACCCACTGTTCAGACAGCTGGTGGACCGCTGTTTTTCAGACTGCGAGGTTATAATCCACGCCGGCGACCTGACCGACCTCAGCATACTGGACCCTTTTGCCGGCAAAAGGGTCCATGCGGTCTACGGCAACATGTGCCGCGGGCCGGCCCGGACATCGCTGAACAGCAGTGAAATTTTCCAGCTGGGAGACTTCACCATCGGCCTGACCCATGGGGCCGAGCTTGGCTATGATATCGAATCCGGGCTGTGGGATCTGTTCCCGGAAGTCGACTGCATGATCTACGGCCACACCCACAGACCTGCCTGTCACCGGGTGGGAAGAACTCTGATTATCAATCCCGGCAGTTTTCAGGCCACCGGCCGCTGGGGTACTCCCGGCACCTATGCCATCCTGGAAGCCGGAAAAACCCTGCAGTCAAAAATTCATCAGGTACCGCAACTGTGAAAACGCTCTGGACTCCCTGGCGCATGGAGCATGTGCTCGGCCTTGTGGACAAGCCCGAGGGCTGCCTGTTTGAACCACCAGGTAACCAGGCGCAGGACAAACAACACCTGCTGCTCTATCGCGACCGCCGACTTGTGGTTCTACTCAACCGGTTTCCCTATGCCAACGGCCACCTGCTGGTTGCACCGCGACGGCACCTGGCAGACATAACCGAATTGAGTAGTAACGAAAACAAAGACCTGATGGCCATGCTCTCCGACTGCTCCGCTATCCTGCGCAGACGGCTGCATCCCGACGGACTCAACATCGGCCTGAACCTGGGCAACGTTGCCGGAGCAGGCATCGCCGATCACCTTCATTTTCATATCGTCCCACGCTGGCAGGACGACCACAACTTCATGACCGTCTGTGCGGAGATCCGGACTATTCCCCAGCATATTGAAACAACCTTTGACCTCCTGAGCCCGGACTTTAAAAAACTGCTGCAAAAGGAACACAACCGATGAGTAAACCGGTAAAAATGACGCCCATGCTTCGGCAATATCTGGAGATCAAGGAGCAGCATAGAGACACGATCCTCTTTTATCGCATGGGTGACTTTTACGAGATGTTTTTTGACGATGCTGTCACGGCATCCAAAATCCTCGGTATCACTCTCACCTCACGCTCGGCCAAAGACGAGGCCAACAAAGTCCCCATGTGCGGAATCCCATTCCATGCCGTATCCGGGTATCTCGGCAAGATGATCAAGGCCGGATTCAGGGTCGCCATCTGTGAACAGGTAGAAGACCCGAAAGAGGCCAAGGGGATTGTCCGGCGGGAGGTTGTCCGGGTTGTGACTCCCGGCGTGACCACCGATGATCAGATCCTGGATGAAAAGAGCAACACCTTTGTCTGCGCTCTCTGTCTTGACGGCCGCAAGAAAAAAAATATACTGGCCGGGCTGGGCTTCCTCGACGTCTCCACCGGTAACTTTCTCATCAGCGAGTCGCCCTGCAGCCCTGATAATTTTGAGGCGATCTTAGATGATCTTACCCGTATGCAGCCGGCGGAACTCCTGGTTGCCGAATGCGACCAGGAGACTCTGCAGCCGCTTATTGATACCTTGAGCACCCTACTTGACGGCATCTGCCTTACCCTGCGCAGTGACCTGCACTTTGACCGGGAAACCGCCGCCACCACCCTAACCGAGCATTTCGGCACCACCGGGCTGGCCGGTTTCGGCTGCGATCACCTGCGGGCAGGCATCAGGGCCGGGGGGGCACTGTTGGGCTACATTCAGGAAACCCAGAAGACAGATCTTTCCTATATCAAAAAAATCAGCCCGTTGAACAAGAGCGGCTACCTGATCATTGATGAATCCTCACGCCGCAACCTTGAGCTGACCGAAACCATTATCGGCGGCAGACGCGAAGGATCCCTACTCTGGGTTCTCGACCTGACCTGCACCCCCATGGGTGCCCGTTTTCTCCGGCAGCAGCTACTCTTTCCCTTACAGGACAAAGAGAAAATCATCAACCGGCTCGGCAGCGTTGAATCCCTGCTGGCCGATCCCCGGCTGCAGGAAGATATCCGTCTGATTCTGACTGAGATTTACGACATTGAACGACTCTGCAGCCGTCTTGTCCTCGGCCAGGGCAATGCCCGTGACATGTCCAGCCTGGGCATTTCCCTTGCCCGGCTGCCGGAGCTGAAACAACTGCTGGCTGATGGCCGACCCGGCCTTTTGCAGCTCCTTGGCCGGAACCTCGACCCCCTTGCCGACCTCTATGAGCTGATAGAACGGGCCATCCGCAACGATGCACCGGTGACCCTGCGTGAAGGAAACCTGATCAAAGAGGGATACCACGAGGAGCTTGATGAGCTGATTGTCCTGCTCCGAGACGGCAAACAGCTGATAGCCGAGCTTGAGGCCAGGGAACGGGAGCGAAGCGGCAACCCCAAGCTCAAAGTCGGCTACAACAAAGTGTTCGGTTATTATTTTGAAGTCAGCCGGGCCCAGGCCGCCACCATTCCCGAGGATTATATCCGCAAGCAGACCTTGGTCAATGCCGAGCGTTTCATCAGCCCGGAGCTCAAAGAACTTGAAAACAAAATCGCCTCGGCCCAGGAAAAACGCCTTGCCCTTGAATATGAGCTCTTCCTTGAGATCCGGCAGCACATCGGTGCCCAGTCCGAACGGCTCCTGCAGACGGCAGCCGGAATCGCCCGGATTGATTTTCTAAGGGCTCTTGCCGGAGCAGCTGCGAAATACCAGTATACAAGACCTTCGATCAATACCAACCGACACATCACTATAGAGGAAGGCCGCCACCCGGTTATTGAGCGCTCCCTTGAACCTGGACGCTTTGTCCCCAACGATGTCCACCTGGACCAGGATGATCATGAACTGCTGATTATAACCGGTCCGAATATGGCCGGAAAATCAACGGTCCTGCGCCAGACCGCCCTCATCGTCCTCATGGCCCATATCGGCAGTTTTGTCCCGGCCGACAAGGCCGACATCTGTCTGGTCGACCGCATCTTTACCCGGGTCGGGGCCATGGACGACCTCCGGCGCGGCCAATCCACCTTCATGGTCGAGATGAATGAAACCGCCAACATTCTCAACAATGCCACCGAACACAGTCTGGTTATTCTTGATGAAATCGGCCGCGGCACCTCTACCTATGACGGCCTCTCCATTGCCTGGGCCGTGGCTGAAGAACTGGCCGATAAAAACAAACTGGGCATCAAGACCCTCTTTGCCACCCACTACCATGAGCTGACCGATCTTGCCGCCACCCATAAACGAATTCAAAACTATTCGATCGCGGTCAGGGAATGGAAGGACTCTATAATTTTCCTCCATAAACTGGTCAAGGGGGCGACCAATCGAAGCTACGGGATCCAGGTGGCCGGTCTGGCCGGAGTGCCCGACCATGTGGTCAGGCGGGCCCACGAGATATTAAAAAATATAGAAGAGGGGGAGTTTAACCGGCAGGGACTGCCCGTTCCGGCCGGAGAGAGAAAACAACAACAGCCATGCCAGCTGCCCCTTTTCCAGACAAATGATCAACCACTCAAAAAACTGCTGGCCAAGGTTGACCTCGACAAGACCACCCCACTTGACGCCCTGCAGATTCTCTATGAGGCTAAACAGCTTCTCGGCAGGTAGCGGACCGACCCGGAGAGAGGCTGCCGACCCGGTCGTTTCCTGGAAGATAATACCCCTTAAAATACCCGGGACTTTGTAATAGACTGAAAGACAATTTGTTTTACCTATCTCAGCCAATACGGTATACTTTATTGTACTAACATATCCGGTTGGATTCATGCTGCCGGATACGGCCTGAAGAACCCCTGACAACCCTGCTTCAACACAGTGCCCTTGCCCGGAAAATCATGATGTCAAGTCCCGTCACCCGTTCGAGAATCAGCACCGGCCTCTTTCTACCTGCGCTTCTCTTTCTCCTTGGACTCATCCTGTTTCCGTCCTCTATCATCCCTCATCTCGCCTGTGCGGCGGAACTTACCCCGCCGGAACTCGCTCTCAACACGGATACAGTTCAACTCTACAAGGCTGCCAAAGACTATTATTACAGGCTGGAACGGGATACCGACCTTGGAGAGAAACGCAGCAACTGGTTATCAGGCGTACGTAATTTTCGTCGTATTTATCAGGCAGGTCCCAAAGAAAAGCTGGCTCCATCGTGCCTGTATATGATGGGCCGCATGTACCGACGGATGTATCAGCGGTTCAAGCTTCCCATAGACATTGATGAGTCGATCAATTATTTTCAGCAACTGGCCGCTGATTTTCCAAAAAATAATCTTGCCGACGACGCCCTGTTTGTCACTGCCGATATCTATCAGAACGAAAAAAACGACCCGGCACAGTCGGCAAAGAGGTACATAACAATTATCAAAAGCTTTCATGAGGGTGATAAATATGCACAGGCCATAAACAGGCTGAAGGAATTGGCCAAAACCAGGGACATTCCCCTGCCCGACCAGTTAACCCGATCAAATATTCTCCACAATCTGGTTAATATTCTGCCGGTTAATTACTGGTCTTCAGCTGATTATACCAGGGTGGTTATCCGCACAACCGCCCCGGTCCACTACTCCACCAGCCTGCTTGAAAAAGACGGTGATCAACCGCGGCGCCTGTATATTGATTTTTCCCAGAGCTACATTCCGCCCGAGCTTCGCTCCCCGATCCCCATTGAAGACGGCCTGCTTCAACAGGTACGCACCGGACAGTTCAACGACAGCACGGTACGGGTTGTACTTGATATTGAATCCATTTCAGACTACAAGGTCTTCAGCCTCAACGACCCGTTCCGGGTGGTGGTCGATGTCCGCGGCATAAAAAAAGTCAAACCCAAGCCAACCGCCACCACCCCGCCGGTTGCCGAGCATTCGAAGAAAACACCGGCGATACGGGCAACCAAGCCGGCAGCCCACCCGTTCATCACCCTCAAAGACAGCAAAAAAAGGAAACCAACCCGAAAACAACAGCACAACGCATCCGTAAAAGGGCGACTATCCCTGGCCCAGCAACTTGGCCTTGGTATCCGAAAAATTGTTCTTGATCCCGGCCATGGCGGCAAGGATCCCGGAGCAATGGCCTTTGGCAGTAAAGAAAAAGATATTGTTTTAAAGGTGGCGAAAAAGTTGGAGAATATTCTGCGGCAGGAATATCATTATGAAGTTGAACTGACCAGGGATACGGATATCTTTCTGCCGTTGGAAGAACGTACCGCCATTGCCAATACATCCGGGGCAGATCTTTTTGTTTCCATCCACGTCAATGCCCATCCAAACAAATCCGCACGAGGCGTAGAAACCTTTTATCTGAATCTGGCGACAAACGCCGAAGCAATGCG
The DNA here is from genome assembly GCA_964590715.1 of uncultured Desulfobulbus sp. Lineage (GTDB taxonomy): Bacteria > Desulfobacterota > Desulfobulbia > Desulfobulbales > Desulfobulbaceae > DRLX01. Next base: position 19,928 of record CAZPXI010000008.1, on the reverse strand, counting down.
GGTCGCGGCCAGAGAAAATGCAACCTCCACCCACAACATCAGCGACATGCAGGACATTCTCACTGACCTGATGCAAAACTCTAAGATTTTAGAATCTTCCAGGCTGGCGGAATTTGTTCAGGCCAACATGATCTCGGGCCTGACGCGGGAAAAATATTCCGTGAAAGATCTCGGGGTTAAGCAAGCCCCGTTTTATGTACTGATTGGTGCGGAAATGCCGGCGATTCTGGCAGAAATCTCTTTTATCACCAATCCGGAAGAGGAAAGACTCCTCAAAACGGACGCCTATCTTGATGATATCGCCCACCAGATCGCAGCAGGTGTGGCCGCCTATGTCGATAACCACACCACTGCAGCGGTCCAGCTTTGACAAAAGCCGTTCTGCGCTGCCGCCGGACCACAGAGCCCAGGCTGTAACGCAGAACGGTGATCAAATAAAAAAAATTACCAATTGACCATATAACAGTTGAGATCACGGCCCTCAAGCAGATCTTCGCCCTGCATATACCGATGCATGGATTCAGCCGCGACTTTACCCTGATAGACGGCTTTGGCCACGGTCTGCGGGCCAAGGACATCGTCTCCACCAGCAAAAACCCATTCCTCACTGGTCTGCAGAGTTTTAGAATCTACGGTATAGGTTCCCCAGGATTCAACCTTGATATCAAGACCATTATCCGCTGTGTGATCAACCTTCTGGCTGATGGCGGGAATGATGGAATCGGCTTCGATAACAAAGTTAGAGCCTTCCTTGACAACCGGACGGCGCCGGCCTGAATCATCGGGCTCGCCGAGTTCCATCCGAACACATTCAACTCCGGTCATCCGGCCGTTTTCCTGCTGAATCTTGACCGGCGCGGCAAGCATCTCAATACGGACACCCTCTTCTTCAAGATGATGAATTTCAGCACTTGAGGCAGGCATTTCCTCTTTACTCCGGCGATAAAGAATAAAGACGTCTTTAGAACCCCGTCGAAGTGCTACCCGGGCAACGTCAATGGCAACGTTACCGCCGCCGACCACAACAACCTTATCCCCTATGTTCAGATCTTCACCACTGAGCACCCGGCGCAGATAGTCAACCCCGTGCAGAACTCCTTTAGTTCCCTCCTCACCTTCAATCCCGAGTTTGCGGCTTTCATGGGCACCGACACCAAGGAAAACAGCCTCGAAACCATCTTGCTTTAAATCGGCCATAGACTTGTCCCGGCCAATGGTCGTTCCGTAAACGATCTCAACCCCGCAATGCTTCAGGGAATAGAGCTCGGCACCAATGATATCCCGAGGGAGACGGTAGTGTGGAATACCGACCGACAACATACCTCCAAAAATCGGTAACGCCTCAAAGATCGTACAACCGTAGCCAAGATGGGCCAGGATGTAAGCAGCCGTCATACCGGCGGGTCCGGATCCGACAATGGCAACCTTTTTCCCATTGGGGAGCGCACATTCCTTTGACAGGTCTTTGCCGTTGGCGACCATCCAGTCGGTGAGGTATCGCTCCAGCATTCCGATAGCTACCGACTCACCTTTCTTGCCACGCACACAGGACCCTTCGCACTGGAATTCATGGGGGCAGACCCTGGAACAAACAGACGGCAGTGTACTGGTTTCCCGAACTTTCCAGTAGGCCTCTTCAAATTTTTTCTCCCGCAGCAACAGGATAAACCCTGGAATATCATTGCGGATCGGGCACCCCTGGATACAGGTAGGTTTCTTGCACTGCAGGCAACGATTCGCCTCAAGGATTGCCGTCTCTTCGTCAAAACCAAAGGTGACCTCTTTAAAATTCGTCACCCGTTCTTCCGGGGTAAGTTCCTTTGGATATTGGCGTGGTATCGCCATTCGCTCTTTGGGTTTCATAGGACCTCCATACAAGATTGGCGGATTGGAGTTTAAAAACAAGCTGTTGAATTACTACGTTCTCTATTCTCAACGATGGATAAAAAAAAAGCCGCCCTTAAAGGGCGGCTTAATAACTACTGTAAAATGTACCTATTGTCGAGCAAGTTCTGCAGCTCGCATTCTGGCTAAAGCACGCTGCAGCGCGGCCTCTGCACGGATACGGTTTAACTTGTCACTCTGTGACTGGGCCTGGGCAAGACGTTTTTCCGCCCGTTCCTTGGCACGCATGGCACGATCAACATCAATATCGTTCCCATATTCAGCACTTTCAACAAGAAAGGTAATTTTATTATTTGATACTTCGGAAAATCCGCCGCTGACCATCAGGTACTTTGTCTGCTTGTCTTGCTTAAAGCTTAAGGTACCTGTTTTAATCGTGCTCAAAAAAGGAGCATGATTTGCCAGGACGCCAAACTCGCCTCCGACCCCGGGAGCAGTGACGATATCAACATCATCACTGATAACAGGTCCGGTAGGAGTTACGACTTCAAGATGAATCTGTGCCATCGGTTATACCTCGGTTCAGCTTACACGAACTGCTTAAGCGGACGCTTTTTCAGCAGCATCTTTTTCCATAGCCTCTTCAATGGTACCAACCATATAAAAAGCATTCTCAGACAGCTCGTCGTGCTTACCTTCAAGAATTTCCTTAAAGCCGCGAACAGTATCTTCAACCTTGCAATATTTACCATCCATCCCGGTAAAGACCTCTGCAACATGGAAGGGCTGAGACAGGAAACGCTGTACTTTACGAGCACGTTGTACGGTAAGCTGATCATCCTCAGAAAGCTCATCCATACCCAGAATAGCAATAATATCCTGCAGTTCTTTATACTTCTGCAGCGCGATCTGAACACCACGTGCGGTATTATAATGTTCCTGACCGACAACATTGGGATCCAGGATACGTGACGTTGAGTCAAGCGGATCAACAGCCGGGTAGATACCAAGTTCTGCAATCTGACGGGAAAGAACAACAGTACCGTCAAGATGGGCAAATGTGGTCGCAGGCGCAGGATCGGTCAAGTCATCAGCAGGCACGTATACACACTGGACCGCGGTAATGGAACCTTTATTTGTAGAGGTAATACGCTCCTGCAGGGCGCCAAGATCGGTAGCCAGTGTCGGCTGGTAACCAACAGCAGACGGAATACGACCAAGCAGTGCCGACACCTCGGCCCCGGCCTGGGTGAAACGGAAGATATTGTCAATGAAGAGAAGCACATCCTGTCCTTCCTCATCACGGAAATACTCTGCTGCGGTCAACCCGGTCAGAGCAACACGGGCACGGGCACCTGGAGGCTCAGTCATCTGACCATACACAAGAGCAGCCTTAGGCAGTACACCGGATTCTTTCATTTCCATGTACAGATCATTTCCTTCACGGGTACGCTCACCAACACCGCAGAAGACGGAAATACCACCATGCTGCATGGCGATGTTGTTTACCATCTCCATCATGATAACGGTCTTTCCACAACCGGCACCACCAAACAGTCCCATTTTACCACCGCGTGGAAAAGGAACCAGCAGATCAATAACCTTGATTCCGGTCTCAAGTACGTTTACCTCGGTGTCCTGCTCGGTAAAGGTAGGTGCGGGACGATGGATCGGCATCCGTTTGTCGTCGTTGATCGGCCCCAAGCCGTCAACCGGCCGACCGACAACGTTCATGATACGGCCAAGTGCGGGCTCACCGACCGGAATAGTAATCGGCTCACCGGAATCTCGACATTCCATACCGCGAACCAGACCGTCGGTCTGATCCATGGCAATGGTCCGGACCACGTTATCACCAAGATGTTGTGCAACCTCAATAACAAGATTGTCTTTCTCATCACTGATGACGGGATTAGTGACAAATAGTGCATTCAGGATCTCCGGCAGATCTCCCGGCTGAAACTCAACGTCTACAACAGGTCCAATGACCTGTATAATTTTACCAACTTTCGAATCACCCATTTGAAATGGCCTCCTCTATCAGATTAAATACCCTAGGTAGTTTAGTTAGCCTTTCAGCGCCTCAGCACCACCGACAATATCCATTAACTCGCCGGTAATGGCTGACTGACGAGCTTTATTATAAAGCTGAGTAAGCTCAGCAATAATATCCTTACATGCGTTGGTTGCGTTATCCATGGCCGTCATTCGGGCGGCATGCTCACTGGCACCAACTTCAATCATGGCGTGGTACACCTCGACGTTGACATAGAGCGGCAACAGAACTTCCATAATCTCACCGGGCTCCGGCTCATATATGTATGCACCACTGACACCGGCTTTGGATTGTTCCGCAGCTTCATCCTTCTCAACAGGTTTAATAGGCAGTAATTCTTCCACTTCAGGCCGTTGTACCGCCACTGAGTGAAATTTTCCGTATACCATATCTACCTGATCGCTTTCCCCACTGACAAAGTTGGCAATAACTCCCTGAGAAATCTCGCGGGCATTAAACATCTGGAAGGTGCCCATAATGTCGCCGTATGAGGCACGAATTTTTCCGGTTTTTTTCAAACCCTGTTTTGCTTTGTTGCCGACGGTTACAAAGGAGACCTTCTTGCCTTCGCTCTCATACTGATGCATGAGCTTTGTAACGACCTTAATGATATTTGCATTAAAGCTGCCGCAGAGTCCACGATCAGAGGTAACAACCACAATCTCGACACTTTTGACCTCGCGGACTTCCATCAGGGGAAGGTCGCTCCCCTTCATTCCGCCGGAAAGATCCTTCATTGCCTCGGCAAATTTTTCCGAGTAGGGCCGGAAGGACTCCATCTTCTCCTGGGCACCCCGCAATTTAGCCGAGGCGACCATATTCATCGCCTTGGTGATCTGCGAGGTCTTGGATACACCTTCTATTTTATCTTTGACATCCTTTAATCCTGGCATGGGATTGGTCCTCTATGCTTAGTTCAGGCCCTTGGTTGCCTTGAAAGTTTCACCAAATGCAGTAATCGCCTTCCGCATCTTTTCTTCAATTGAAGAGGTAATCTCTTCCTGTTCCTTGAGCTCAGCGAAGATGGAGGGTTCGTTACTTTCAATATAGGTGTACAGTTCCTGTTCATAGTCGCCCAGGGTATTGACTGGAAATTCATCCAGGAACCCTTTTGTTCCGGCAAAGAGAATAGTTACCTGTTTTTCCATGGACAGAGGCATATACTGGGGCTGTTTGAGAATCTCAACCAAACGTTCACCACGGGTCAATTGGGCCTGGGTTGCGGCATCAAGATCGGAACCGAAACCGGCAAAGGCGGCAAGCTCACGATACTGGGCAAGATCAAGTCGAAGGGTACCGGCAACCTGTTTCATTGCCTTTACCTGGGCGGCACCACCAACACGGGAAACCGAGATACCTACGTTGATTGCCGGACGAACACCGGCAAAGAACAGACTCGGCTCAAGGAAGACCTGACCATCGGTAATGGAAATAACGTTGGTCGGGATAAAGGCGGATACATCACCGGCCTGAGTCTCAATAATCGGCAGAGCGGTCAGTGAACCGGCACCGAGTTCATCACTTACCTTGGCTGAACGTTCAAGCAAGCGTGAATGGTTGAAGAAAATATCACCAGGATATGCTTCACGTCCCGGAGGCCGTCTCAACAGCAGGGAAAGTTCACGATAGGAAACGGCCTGTTTGGAGAGATCATCGTAGATAATCAATGCATGCTGACCGTTATCACGGAAATACTCGCCCATGGCACAACCGACCATGGCCGAAACATACTGCATCGGTGCCGGATCGGATGCACAGGCGGCAACAACTGTCGTATATTCCATGGCACCGTGCTTGCGGAGGTTTTCAACAACCAGGGCAACGGTAGATTTCTTCTGACCGGTCGCGACATAGATACAATGTACATCGGTCTCTTTCTGAGCGATGATGGCATCTACACAAAGAGCCGTTTTGCCGATCTGACGGTCACCAATAATCAACTCACGCTGTCCACGACCAACCGGGGTCATACCATCAACAGCCTTATATCCGGTATAGCATGGCTCATGCACACCTTTACGGGCAATAACACCTGGAGCAATAACTTCCATCTTCCGGATCTCGGCTCCCTCAATCGGTCCCTTGCCATCAATGGGCTGGCCGATACCGTCAACCACTCGGCCTTCCAGGGGAGGTCCAACCGGCACTTCAGCAATACGTCCGGTTCGTTTGACCACATCACCTTCTTTAATATAGCGAACATCGCCCATGACAGCGACACCAACATTATCTTCCTCAAGGTTGAGGGCAAGACCCATGATACCACCGGGGAACTCAAGCAGCTCCATGGCCTGACAATTCTCTACACCATAGACACGGGCAATACCGTCACCAACGGAGAGAACCGTTCCTGTTTCCTTCAGGTCTACATCACTTTCGTAGCCAGCTATTTGATCCTTAATGATCTGACTAATTTCTTCTGCTTTGATCTGCATTTGACTATTCTCTCCCCTTGATAGATTCTTTTAATCCATTAAGTTGTGTTTTTATACTTCCATCAAGTACCAGGTCACCAACCGTGGCAACAACCCCGCCGATAATGGAAGGATCAACACTGGCCTCAAGTATCACCTTGTTCCCTGTAATTTTCTCCAAGGTCTGCTGGATCTTTTCTTTCAGGGAATCATCAAGCTCAATGGCTGAAATCACTGAACCATGACTGATGTTCTGTTCCTGATCAACCATAACCTGCATCTCGTGGGCAATATCCGGCAGGATGTCGGCCCGCTTCTTCTCAAGAAGAAGATTAAGAAACCTGGTTAAAGTTGTATCCGCTTTGGCGAGTTCGGCAATTTTAGCCATTACCTTCTGCCTGACTTCAAGCGGATAGAGTGGATTGATCAACGCATTCTCTACCGATTCATCCTTGTAGAGTTCTGCAATTGCGCCCAGAGCCTCACTGTAGCTTTCAGTTTTCCCCTGTTCTTTGCCGAGGGAAAAAAGAGCCTTGGCATACCGTCGTGCTAAGATAGTTTGTCTCACTGTACCGCACCTACTCTTTCAAGATACTGTTCAGTAATCGCTACCTGATCTTCAGCGGTCAGGTTTTTAACGATCAACTCTTCAGCCATGGCGGCTGCCTGTTCGGCAACCTCGTTGCGCAATATGCGCTTGGCGTCAACCAGCTCGGCCTGAACAGCAGCCTCTGCCTGACGCTTTATATCTTCTGCAGCCCGTTCCGCTTCCTCAAGAATTCGAGTCTTCTCTATGCCGGCCTGGGCAATAGCCTTCTCCACAACGGTGTCCATCTCTTTTTCCATACCAGCTAATCTAGACACAAATGCTTTGTACGAACGCTCTGCATCATCTCTTTTAGCCTGCAGATCTTCCAACTCCTCCTTGATCTGCCGACGGCGACCAGAAAGTCCGGAGGAGATAGGCTTAGCGAGAAATTTAACCAGTATGACCACCAAAGCTATAAAGTTGACTGTTCTCCAGAACAGATCTTTCAGCTTGGCGGCTGTAATCATCGGAGCATGATGCTCACCGCCGTGGGCGGCCCCTTCCATCTCGGCATTATGTTCGGCTGCCAGTTGCTCTTCGTGCTCAGCCCCTGCAACATTGCCATGTTTCAGGTCTTCGGCCGCCTTGTTAGATTCATGGGCGGCTTCCATCCCATGCAGGGCCTGATCATCACCAGCCGTTGCCGCTGCGTCATGCCCCGAGGCGAACACAAAAGGTGCCGCACAGAGTGCAAGCGCCAACAGGACCGGCAGTATAATTTTTACAATTCGAGCTCTCATGCTTCCAGACTCCTTCCAAGTATCTTTCCAGCCATATCACGGGCAAACCCGGCTGCATTATCCTGAAGCTCTTTCCTGGCGGTATCAATCTGGGAGCGAAGATCACTCAGCTGCTTTTCCTTATCGCCGTCGGCTTCCTCGCGAATGGCGGCCAGTTTTTCGGCCCCCGCAGCTTGTGCTTCACTCCGAGCACCATCAAGAGCTTTTTTCGCTCTCATACTTGCCTCATGCATCTTTTTATCGACCTCAGCCTGACGATGACGGGCATTTTCTTCAAACTGCTCAACGTCATTATTCAGGGAATCAATCTTCTCGGTCCGTTTCTGTAATATGCCCAGCACCGGCTTATAGAGAATTGCATTAAGAACAACCATCAAAATAATCATATTGATGATGTGAATTACCAGCGTGATGTCGACTGTAATCATAACAACTACTCCTGATGACTCGAAAAAGTTTCATTTCCCAAAACGGAAAGTGAATGGTGGTTCAGCTCATGAAGGGGATAACTACTGAAAAAACCTCCGGCTGTCAAATCTTTTTTCAGGAAAATGAAGTACATTATCGGCATATTTTCACATATGCCGTCCGCCATACCCTCCAATTACCCGGATTTCGGCATATGTTCAAAAAAACTGATATTCAACCAAAAGAAAATGAAACAGGGGCATCGGCTGGAATTCAGCCTGGATGCGAACGAAGAAACAACTTCATCCCCTCATCGGTGGAGACGAGCGGGAGATAGCCTAGGATTCGTTCTGCAGCGGCATGACTGAACCAATGGGACTTGGCCAGCTGCAGGGCGACAAACCTGGTCATCCTTGGTTCTCCGGCCAGCTTGAGGCTACTGTGCACAGCCTCAAGCAACCCGCCGGCAAGATAGGCAAGCGGGAAAGGAATCTTTTGCCTGACCGGTTCAATGTCCAGCTCGGAAAAAAGCGAATTGATCCAGTCCCAGAGCACAACCGGCTGTCGATCACCGATAAAAAATGCACGGCCCGCCGCATTCCCAGCCCCGGGCAGATTATCTGCCGCCAGCAGGTGGGCATGGACCACATTATCAATAAAGGCAATATCCACCCGGTTTTGTCCATGACCAATGATCTTGAGCATTCTTTTGCGCCCGCGGTCCAGCAGGCGTGGGATCAGATGCTGATCGCCCGGCCCCCAGACCAGATGCGGCCGGATAGCCGTGGTCGAAAGCTGCGGACCGTTTGCCTGCAGAACCAGTTTTTCGGCAATAATCTTGCTGGTTGCATAATGACAGAGTGTCCTGCGTGCATATGGGGTCTGTTCGTCAACCCCTTCAAGATCATGCCTGTCAAAAACAACCGAAGGGGTTGAGGTATAGACCAGGGACGGGACATGATTTTTCAGGCAACTCTTTATCACCGTCGCAGTGCCCAGGATATTGGTCTGGACATAGTCCTGCCATGGCCCCCAGATACCGGCCCGGGCCGCGACATGGAACACCAGCTCCGCCCCGGCAAAAGCATGGTCCATGAACTCCTGGTCGGAAATATCCCCCTGCAGACAGGTCACCCCCAGAGCAGTAAGCGCCGGATACGTGGATCTGCCGACCACGACCACTTGATCGCCACGGGCATGTAATTTCCGGACAATGGCCGAGCCGATAAATCCTCCGCCTCCGGTTACAACCACTCTGTTCATGGGACCTCCATGAATCCTAATTTATTTTCAGAGGCCCTGGGAACAGCCGCCGATTTCCCTGGCCGCCCACTGAGCAAGTTTTTCCCGAAATATTTTCGCGTTATGGCGGATATCCACCGGGAAATCCGGATGAACAAGAAATAGTGTGATTCCTTGAGTCAGACTATGCCTGCCTGCAAGTTCCTGCAACTCAGACAGCAGGGTCCGAGAATCAACCCCGGTCTGTTTCTCCACCAGCAGCACCGGCCGTTGGAATCCGGATTGACCGATTCCAACCAGAGCAGAACGAAGAACCCCTGGATGGGTATTAAAAATTCCCTCACAGCAAATGGTATACATCGGCCCATCTGTGGTCTGCACTACATGGGCCCTGCGACCACAAAACCAGAGCCGTTCCTTAGCGTCGAAATAGCCCATATCACCCATCCGGTGCCAAAACGAGTCACCATCATTGATCTTTGCCAGCCGGGTCTCCTCTTGATTATGATCATAGGCCCGGGTCACCACCGGCCCCTTGACTGCAATCTCACCAATATTTCCCTCGGGCAGTGGTTCCACATCCTGCCACCGGGCAATGGGTCCGTCGACCGAACGGATTATGCTCAGGGTAATTCCAGGCAAGGCTCTCCCCACACAAACCCCCTTCCCCTCGCCGGTCAGCGACCAGCATTCTTTTACAATCTCACGACCGCTGATTGAGGCAATGGGTAGACTCTCAGTGGCGCCGTATGGGGTATGAATTTCACCATCTTTCGGTATGATGTGGCTGACCCGTTCTATGAGTTCACCGGAAACCGGTGCCCCGGCCATGAGGATTTTCCTGACCGGCAGAACAATTTTATGTTCCAGGCAATATCGGCTGACCACGTTCCAGATTGCCGGTGAACCGAATGAATAGGTTACCTGTTCACCCAGCAGTGTACGGATGAATTTCTGCGGATCAACCTGAGCAGGCCTGCTCGGATCCATATCCGGTAGTACTGCCCGGGCGCCAAGGGCGGTGGAAAACAGGGCAAAAAGCGGGAAGGCCGGCTGGTCCACCTCGCCCGGTCCTATCCTGTAATACTCACGGATGAGTTTAAGCTGCGCGTGGAAAATACCGTGGGTATACTGCACGCCCTTGGGTGGTCCGGTCGAGCCGGTGGTAAAAATAATGGCAGCTGGATCGTTCTCTCGGGCAACAAAGAGCTGTGGAGCTTTTTTTCCTGCGACAAGACCGGTCAGAGAATGCCCAAGCAGGCCGAACAGGGAAAAACCAACACAAATCCTCTGGCGCAGGGTCCGGAACGGAGCAGAAAAAATTCTGGAAAACAGGATCCCCTTAGGGAGCCCGATGAGAATCTCCGGACGTACCGATTCAATGCAGCGGAGCAAATTTCGATAGCCCATACCGGGATCAATGAGAATGACAACCGCACCGAGCTCAAAAAGGGCAAAGCTGAGACAGACAAACTCCATGGAGGGCCGGACCATGAGCATGACCCGGTCTCCGGGATGAATACCGGCGGTCGACAATCGATTTGCAAAAGAAGTGGCAGTATCGACAAGATCCTGAAAGCTATACCTCAAAGTGTTTCGGCCCTGGGGGTCAATCAGGGCGATTTCTTTCCCCCGGCCGGAGGCAACTTCATGCAGCTTTTCGGCAATATTGAAGTTCTGTTTATTCTTCTTATTCATGGCAGCTGCGGAGAAAGGGGTCTATGTTCCGGACAATTTCAGGAAACGCATCTTCAAGTACATAATGTCCGGCCTCCGGAAAATAACAGGCCCGGGCAGCAGGAAAGCGTTGCCGCCACTGGTCATAAAACTGCCGGTTAAAACAAAAATCCCTGCCGCCCCAGCAGATCAGCATCGGCTTATCGACAAGCCCCTTCAGCGATGACTCCACACCGGCCAGAGTCTGCCGGGAGGGATGATCCCGGCGCATGGGAATATCCTGGACAAACCGGTGGACGGCTATCCGGTTGGCCCAACTGTCATAAGGGGCAAGAAATCCGGCCGCTACCCGCTCGTCCATCTTCTTTTTGACAGCCATGAAGACGGCAGGTCGGGCAAAACCGTTCAGTCCGCGAACTAGCAGGGCACCGATCAGGGGCCAGCGGCAGAGGGCAATCCGAAAGGGAATTCGCGGCAGAAAAAAGGCAGCAGTATTGAGAACCACCAGGCCGGCGATCCGTTCCGGATGACGACCGGCCCAGCCCATGCCGATGGCACCGCCCCAGTCATGCACCACCAGCACGCAGCGCTCTACCTGCAGATGATCCAGCAACTGCTCCAGGTTATCGATGTGGTTCTGCAGCCGGTAGGGATAGCCTTGCGGCTTGTCCGACAGGCCACAACCGATGTGATCAGGGGCTATGCAGCGATACTCACTCCGCAGCTGCGTGATCAGGTTGCGATAGAGATAGGACCAGGACGGATTACCGTGAACCATGACCACGGTCGGCCCCTCTCCCTCATCAACATAGGACATCCGGTGCGAACCAACGGCACAATGTTTGGGGATGAACGAGTATTGATAGAGCGCTTTCACCAGTCGATTCCCAGCATAAGAGAGTTAATCCCGGAACCGATACCAAGGATCGCCCCCCGCTGACCGGGCGGCAGTGCTCCCTGCTCAATGCCCATGGCCAGGGTGATGGGTGCGGATACCGAGCCCACATTACCAAGAAGGGGCAGGGTTTCAAAGTTTTTTGCTTCATCCAGCTGCAAACGTTCAAATAATAGCTGGGCATGGGCCCGGCCTACCTGATGACAAAAAAAACGATCAATGGTTTCAGAGGCCCAACCCAACTCCTGCTGGAACGATTGCCAGCACAGGGCTGCGGTTTCAACCCCCTTTTCCAGCAACAGCTCGGAGTCCGTAGACATCAGAGTCCCCTGCTCCGCATTCTGCCCACCCTGGCAGAGGTCATTATGGTCGGTATGGGCCCGGCAACTGCCACCAACAAGATAATGGCCGGAATCATGGACATCTTTATCCGTCATGACCAGGGCAACGGCACCGGAACCAATGGTCAGGGAGGCAAAGAGCGGCTTAATGGTTTTCCTGGTCAGGCTCAGATCGGTCAGCATGTGGTTGAGCGTGGACTTCAGCAAACCCTCGGCTGTTTCTCCGGCCACCACCAGCCCGCTCTTCACCTGGCCCAGCTCGATCATGTTGGCCAAGGTAATCATACCGTTGAGAAAGCCAAGACAGGCATTGGAGATATCAAAAATCTGGCATGCAGGCGGCAGGCCGAGACTGCGATGGACAAAGGCGGCGGTTGCAGGTTCCATCATGTCACGACTGACCGAGGTAAAGAGAAGGCAGCCGATTTCCTCCCGGGAAATTCCTGATGAAGCAAGCGCCTTTTCACCGGCAAGGATAGCACCCTGGCTGGGCCGGACCCCTGGGTTCCAAAATCGACGGCTCTTAATCCCGGTCATCAACTCCAGACGACCGACCGGAAGCTTTAAACGGGTATAGACCGGGGCAAGACGTTCTTCCAGCTCAGCCGAGGTCCGTTCTACCGGCGGCAGTTCATAACCAAAATTCTGCAGACAAACACGGGAATATTTCATGACAACGGTTGAAGGTTCAAGGTTGTGGAGTCAGGGGATTATTTCCTCGTCCCCACGCTGCGTGGGAATACATACCCGCGGTTCAATCTTCACCTGCTATTCGAAAACCGTTTGCCCAGGTAATCAGCAAAGCTGCCAGGGTAATATCGTCCAGCACTCCAACTACTGGAATCCATTCAGGTATCAGATCATAGGGAGAAAGGATATAAATAAGCCCTGCACCAAGGACAAGTTTAACATAGAGCGGAGTTTGCCGTGCCAGAAAAACAGCTATGGCGTGGCGTACCATAATGACAATCCGTGAAAAAAAGATGCTCACAGGTTACCCCACTACTCCGGTCACAATTTCCTTATCAAAATAATTCAGACCCATACCGGCATCCACCACCAGACACTGGCCGGTGATACCCGATGACCGGGGCGAGAGTAAAAAAGCCGCGATATTGGCCGCCTCCGAGGTCTTCAGTGCTTTTTTGCGCAGAATAGCCTTTTCTGCATAGAGATAGGAGTCAACATATCCCGGAATACCTGCCGAGGCTGAAGTTTTAAGCAGGCTGGGGCAGACGGCATTAAAGCGAACCTGAGAAAAAGAGGAAAAACTCTTGGCCAGGAAACAGAGGGATGACTCAAGGGCGGCCTTGATCGGGGCCATATAGCCATAATTTTCGGCCGCCATCTTTGTGGTCGAGATGGAGATGGTGACGACCGAGCCATCTTTGGCCAGCAGCTCCCTGAAATGGTTGCTGATCGCAATCAGAGAAAAGCAGGAGATATCCACCGCCTGGAGAAAATCTCTTTTCAATGTCTCGTGAAATGGCTTCAACCCTTCAGAATAGTTGGCAAAGGCAATAGAGTGGACAAGACCGGCAATGGGGCCGCCGACCTGGGCGGCAATCTCATTCCGGACCTGGATGATATTATTTTCTTCCTCGACATCACAGACAAAGACCGGACTCTCCGGGAAGAGTTTTTTTGCGGTCTGCGCCCGTTCCGGTGAACGAACCACATGGATGACCTCTGCTCCGGCCTCCACCAGGACCCGGCCGATCCCGCAGGCAACAGATTTTTTATTGGCCAGGCCAAAGATAACTATTTTTTTGCGGTCAAGCTTCAGAAAGTCCATGGATACCATATTAAGCATTCACCCTAAGACATAAAGGCGCAAAGATAAAAAAAACCGGCAGACTACATCGTTACTGAATAAACTATCCCTTCAGGGCGCAGGAAAACTCGACCTGCACGGCAACTTTACCCTCTACCCGGACAGTGCCCTTGAAAAACCAGGCAGGCCCGACCTTTTCCTTGAGTCTTGCCTCAATGGAGATAGTTTCACCCGGCCGAACCTCACGCTTAAACTTTGCACTCTGAATTCTGGCCAGGACCGGCACTCCGGTGAGCGTTTCATCACCTGCAGACAGTTCGCCGATCAGCAAGGCCCCGGCCTGAAAAATTGCCTCGCAGAGCAATACCCCGGGCATGAGCGGGTAGTCAGGGTAGTGCCCTTGAAAGAGATCAAGGCCGGGATCAATGGCCTTTTCCGCCCGAATCGAGTCTTTTGTCAGTTCACAAATCCGGTCCAGCCAGAGAAAGGGTGGCCGGTGGGGAATTCTGTCGGTAATAAAATCCAGGCCCTGAACCTCCATCACAGCCCTCCGGTAATTTCCAGCACCGAGCCGGTAATATAGGCCGCGTTTTTTCCACTCAGAAAGAGAACCGCATCAGCGACCTCATCGGGTCGGCCGAAACGGCGGGCTGGAACCATTTTTTTATACGCCTTGACCTGGGCCTCGGTCAGTCCGTCGAGAAAATCGGTGTCAATGAACCCCGGCGACACGCAGTTCACCGTAATCTTTCTCTTGGCCACTTCTTTAGAGAGCGACTTCATCATTCCCACCTGCCCGGCCTTGGAGGCGGCATAGTTGGCCTGCCCGGCAAAGCCGAGGTGGCCCATGGGTGAGGTAATAAAAATAATCCGCCCGTACTTCTGCTTCATCATCAGCTGAACGGCAAACTTGGACATGGTGTAGCCGCCGGTCAGGTTGACATCAATCACCCGGCGCCAGTCGTCCTCCTTCATCATCGCCAAGGCACCGTCGCGCCGAATACCGGCACTATTGACCAGGATATCAATGGTGTCAAACTGCTCTTCCACCTTTTGATAAAAATTCTGCACCGCTTGATAGTCACTGACATCAAATTTATGCAGATGCAGGCGGTCGGCAGCGTCACCGCAGGATTTTTTGAATTCCCCGGCCGCCGCGTCATTGCCGCCATAGACGCCTATGACCGTAGCCCCCCTGTCCAGCAGAGACTCGGAAACGGCCCTGCCTATACCACGGGTCGCTCCGGTTACAATCGCCTTTTGTCTTGTAAAATCACTCATCAATCAACTTCTCACGTAGGCATCCACATCATTGGCAACAATGACGCCGTAATTAATAGCTCCAAGCCAGCCGCTCATGATAATGCCCACCGAACCGACATGAAAGAGTCCCGGCACCTCCTTGAAGATGGAACGGGAGATATCAAGTCCTTCAAACTTGGTTCCGAATGAGGTTCCCCGGGTGTGGAGGGTATAGCGGTTAAAGGTTCTGGGGGTGGCAGACTCAATGGTGTCCACCTTGTCGCGGATTCCCGGAACGTAGCGTTCCAGATCCTCAAAGCAGCGCTCCACCATGGCCTCTTTTTCCCGGGCGTACGTCTCTTCGTCCAGGCCCGCCCAGTCCTCATAGTTGCCATTCATGGAGGCAACCACGGTATAATCCGGTCTGTCCGGCCGGGTCTTGGGATAATAGACGGAAAAGGTCCGGCTCCTGGTATCCATCTGCCGCATTTCCTCGGAAGAAAACTCAGGAGCAGTTGAGGTAAACAGCAGATCGCCGACATCGTCAAAGGACTCTCCCTTGCCAATACCAAAATAAACCTGACAGCTGGAGTTGTTCACCTGAACCTTGCTGAAACGGGAGAGAAAATCATCGGAAAAGGCTTCCCGCCCGGCCAGGTTATCAATGGTGTTGGTGATCCCGGAATTTGAAACAACCGAGGTTGCCTCAATCATCCGTTCCCCTACCTGCACCCCTCTTACCTTGCCGCCGTCAACCACAATCCGGTCTACTTTGGCCCCGGTGCAGATGGTAACGCCGTTTTTCTGCAGTTCATCGGCCATCATCCCGATTAACCTGTCGGTTCCGCCCTCAAAGGTGTACACTCCCTTGTTCATGAAGTTGGAAAAGACAATTCCGTAGGTAATGGCCGGCTCATCAAGAGTTGAACCGTTGGCATAGGTGATCGGTTCCATAAGCAGCCGATGGACGTCGCTGCGACCCGGGAAAAAACGATCAAACAGCTCGCGGGTCGTCATGGACTGGTCATCGTAAAAATTCATGCCGTCCACGGTGCGGAAAAAATCCGTGACCACCGATGATGCTATCCCGAATTTTTCCTGGAGCAGGAGGATAAAATCTTCCTTGGAGAAAGTGGTGGTGAGAGAAAACTGCGGATTGTCAAAGACGATATTTCTCAGCGGGACGATGGCATCACGAATCTCTCTGGACCAGTACTTCTTGCAGGTTTTGACCATGCCGTAGGGAAAACCGTGCAGGGAGACATCAAAGATATGCCCGCCCCGCTTGAACCAGGTGGCCAGACCACCCAGCTGGATGTGATGTTCCAGCAGCAGCACCGAATGCTCGGCCCGGGCAAGCCGGTTGGCACAGGTCAGGCCGCCGAGACCGGAACCGATGACAACAACATCGTATTTATGTTGAACGTTCTCAAGGGATGTAAAGGCCATATAACAGGTTTCAGGTTTCAGGTTTCAGGTTTCAGGTTTCAGGCATTTTTATTCCAACGCTCTGCCCGGGAAAGAGGATTATTTCCCTCGCCCCCATACTTTGAACGGGAAGGCCTATCCGTGTTCATCCGTGGTTACGTCAAAAGATGCTGGTTAACAATTGTCACCCCGCTGAGCATGGCCCCGACAATACCGAGATACCCCTGATCGGTCCCGGCGATAAAAAGATTTTCCCAGGGGGTGCGCCCATCTTTAATCTTGATCGGACTGCCGTAGACAGCGCCTGCACCCTTGCCGGTAAACCGCTCAATGGTCAACGGAGTGAAGCTGTCGTGATATACAACGTCCTGCCCATAATTCCCAACAATTTTAGCGACCATTTCCGTCGACTCTTTGAAACAGCGCTCTTTTTCTTTTGCATATGCCTCCCGGTCCAGCTGCCGCCACAGGTCATAGTTGGCTCCATTGGTGACCCGGAGCTGAAAGGTTTCTTTTGCCTTGATTCCCTCAAAATTCTCCGGAAAACAGATAACACCCCAGGATGGATCAATCAACTTTGCCGGCCGCTGGTACTGCCACTTGTTGCGGTGTGAATAGAAAAGAATGGTTCGATCGCGGCTGAGATCATGACGGCGTGACTCAGGCAACAGGGAAATGGTCTCAACAAAACTCATCCTGCCGGTGTAGTGCTTTTGCTCAAGGGGCCAGTCGGTCAGTGCTGCCGTCCCGGGCAGGCCGACGGTGGAGAGAACCCCATCGGCGGTTAAAAATTCCCCGCCCTGTAATCTGACCCCCTGCACCCGACTCTGATCGTGGACAATCTCTGCGACCTCGGTCTTAAAACGAATTTCACCACCGAAATCTTTAAACTGGTCAAGCAGGAGCCCTAAAAATTCACGGATGGTCTCCTCGGGCCGGAAAAATCCCTCCAGAAAAAGGGCTCGGAACATGATTGCAAACTGGCCCAGGTCCATGTCCTGTTCTTCTGCATTGCCGTAGACCATGAGCGGCAGCAACAGCATATTTTCAAGCAGGGAGTTGTTCAACTGTTCAGCAAGATATTTCCTCGCGGATTGCCAGAGGGCAGGCGCAAAGGGATCATACGCTTTCATCTCTTTGACCAGACGGAGAAAGGGCTGCCCACTTTCCGGAAACTCACGGGTAATTTCCCGTATAAGCACAGAGAGATCGTTTGAAAACCGGAGCCGATGGTCGGGAAAGAGTATTTCGGAACCGAACTGTTCACGGGTGACAAAACGTTTACGGGAAAGTTTAAGCTGCCGGAAAAGGCGATTTAACGGCGCACGCTTATCGCCGACCGGGGCGAAATTGGTCATGGCATGGAGACCGGTCTCCAGCAGATGACCATGGCGAAAATACCAGGAGTTCAGGCCGCCGGGCAGGGAATGCTGTTCCAGGACAAGAATTTTCCGCCCGAAACGGGCGGCGCGAATACCGGCGGCCAGCCCGGACAGGCCGCCGCCAATGATGATAAGCTGATAATCAGCCAAACGGATCAGGCGTCTTTAAGTTTTGGCTCAAGATAATTCACACAGCTGGTCAGGGTGGCCAGCTCGGGATACTCTTCTTCAGGAATCTGCAGTTTATAGCGTTTACGCAACTCCATCACAATATCAAGGAAGTCCATGGAGTCGAGATCCAACTGGTCGCGCAGCGGCGCATCGGCATCCAGACCGTCAAACTCAGCATCCTCATCAATATCCTCTATGATTTCAAGGATAAGATCCTTGATTTCGTCCCGAGTCATACCTGTCCTCTGTTATATAAAAAAAGAAAATAGTCTCCGCAATACGCATTGGTATTTTTGACGGAAGTAGACAGATATACCATAAGTAATTTTAGTTTGCCACAAATCTCTTGACAATAATCACGGAATTTATCCCGACCATGCCGAAGGAATTGTTGAGAACGGCATTCACTACATCCACCTTTTGCGCTGTTCCCGCCACCAGTCCGGGCAGAGCACAGTCCGGATCAGGATTATCCAGGTTAATGGTCGGGTGGATCATATTGTCGATAAACGAGGGCAGGTTACCGGCCAGCTCAAGAACACCGGCCGCGCCCATGGCATGGCCGATGGAAGATTTTGTATTGTTTGTCCAGGTGTCCGGACAATCGCCAAAGACCTCGCGCACGGCCTTGCATTCTTCTATGTCGCCCTGCTGAGTGCCGGTTGCATGGGTATTGATAATAGTGATATCTGCCGGCGCCATCCCTGCCCTTTCCAGGGCCAGATGCATGCATTCACTCTGACGGGGACCATAGGGCAGGACAAAATCCCGGGCATCTGAATTCATTGCATAGCCCGCAATCTCGGCATATATTTTTGCTCCCCGGGCAAGCGCCCGATCAAGACGCTCAAGGGTAAAAACACAGCCTCCTTCGGAGATAACAATACCGTTACGCTCCGTATCAAGGGGCCTGCTGGCCTTGGTCGGGTCGGCATGTGCGGCCAGGGCGCCCTGGGCCTTGAAACTGGCAAAAATGCCGAACGAACCAACGCATTCGGAGATCCCTCCGCAGAGGGCAAGGTCGACCTCGCCCAGCTTGAGCATTTGCACGCCCTGGATAAGAGCAGCATTGCCGGCGGCACAGGCGGCGCCCACGGAATAATGGGGGCCGGTAATACCGAGATTCATGGTTATTTCCCCGGCCGGATTATTGAGCACAGTGCGTGGATTATGATGGTGCGTCCAGTAGTCTACATTGTAATCGAACTGGCTGATATTATAGACTTCATTTTCGGTCTCCACGGTTCCGTGTTCGGTAAGCCCAATATAGACCCCGGTCTTGGCCCGCGCGTATCCGGAAAAATCAATCCCGGCATCGGCCAGGGCCTCTCCGGCACAGTACACCCCGATACAACCGGCCCGGGTTCCGCGTTTATTTTCCTTTTTCTTACGGTAGCGGGTCTCTTCAAAGGAACATATTCCAGCCGGAGCCTTGCCCATGTAGCGCAGGTCAATGGTCGAGATCCCGCTCACACCGCCCAGCAGACGACGCCTGAATTCAGTCAAATTATTGGCCCCGCCGGGAGCGGTAAGCCCCACTCCGGTGATAACAAAACGTTCACGTGCAGACAGATCACTCATCAGTCAACTCCCAAAAGCTCAGAAACGATTTCAGGTACAGCCTTGATCGCTTCAGGCAGTTTATCCGGCATTGAGCCGCCGGCCTGGGCCATATCCGGTCGCCCCCCCCCTTTGCCACCGACAATTGCCGCGACCCTGGACAC
>CAZPXI010000007.1:0-28356 GCA_964590715.1 uncultured Desulfobulbus sp. | reverse complement strand
CTGGTCCAGCCATGCTGGTTTATCTGAAAATAGCCTTTGAGACGGAGTTCTTTTTGGCTGTTTTTATGGTTTGATGCGGCGGTGATCCGAAGAATTCGAATTTTCACCGGTTCGTATATCTGGTCCGGCCGCTTCGGCTTTGTCAAAAAAAAATTAAACTATATATATCATAGATTCATGTTGAGGGGAGAAAAATGAAGGTACTTATCAGTGATAATCTGGCGCCTATAGGCGAAAAAATTCTGCGAGAGGCCGGGCTGGAAGTGGATGTGAACACCGGTTTGCCGCCGGAAGAGCTCAAGGCCATTATCCCTGAATATGACGGGCTTGTCATTCGCAGCGCAACCAAGGTCCGAGAGGATATCGTTGAAGCCGCGACCAAGCTTAAGGTCGTGGGCCGGGCCGGGATTGGTCTGGATAATGTCGATATCCCGGCAGCCAGCCAAAAGGGTATTGTAGTAATGAATGCCCCGGACGGCAATGCAACCACTGCGGCCGAACATGCCATTTCCATGATGATGTCGCTGGCCAGAAATATACCCCAGGCCACGGGTTCCATGAAAGCCGGCAAGTGGGAGAAAAAGAGTTTTATGGGGCGCGAGGTCACCGGTAAAACCCTTGGCATCGTCGGGATAGGCCGGATCGGGTCCATTGTCTGCAACAGGGCCCAGGGGCTCAAGATGAAGGTTATCGCCTTTGATCCCTTCATGCCCCTTGAGCTGGTTGAAAAACTCGGTGTCGAGTTGGTGGAACTCAATGAACTTGCCCAGCGGGCTGATTTTATATCAGTCCATACCCCGCTTACCAAGGGGACCCATCACCTGCTGTCCACCGAGTTTTTCGCCAACATGAAAAAAGACGCCATGTTTATTGACTGTGCCCGTGGCGGTGTTCTCGATGAGCAGGCCCTGTATGACGCCTTAAACGAGGGACGGATTGCCGGTGCCGCCCTCGATGTGTTTGAAAAAGAGCCCACCACTCTTGAGGGTACGCCTCTGCTGGGTTTGAAAAATTTTATCTGTACTCCGCATCTTGGTGCCTCCACCAGTGAGGCGCAGGAGAACGTTGCATCCGCAATTGCCGAACAGGTAGCCGACTATCTTCTTAAAGGGGCTGTCCGAAACGCAGTCAATGTCCCCTCGGTCAGTGATGATGTCCTGGCCAAGGTCGGACCGTACATCAGTCTTGGTGAGATGCTCGGCTCCCTGCACATGCAGATTTCCCGCGGCAGCGTGGAAGAGGTTAATCTTGAGTTCAGCGGTGATCTTGCTGAAGAGGATATCGGCCCGATATCGGTGGCATTCCTCAAGGGACTGTTTACCCCGATTCTCCAGGATGCCGTTAATTTTGTCAACGCGCCGCTGATTGCTAAAGAACGGGGTATCCGTGTTGTTGAGTCAAAAACCAAACAGGCCGCTGATTTTACCAATCTGCTCAGGGTCACCGTTAAGACCAACAAGGGCGAGAACATGCTGGCCGGAACGGTGTTCGGTAAAAAGGAACCGCGGCTGGTGCGCTTGAACTCCTTCCGGCTTGAAGCCTTGCCCGCCGGGCCCATGCTTTTGGTCTACAATAGGGATGTGCCGGGGGTTATCGGTGCCCTGGGAACCACCCTTGGTGAAAATGGAGTCAATATCTCCAGAATGACCGTTGGCCGGGAAGAGGCCTCGGACCAGAATGTGATCCTGCTCAATACGGATACGGTTGTTGATAAAGAACTGCTGGCCAAGGTCACGGGGCTTGTGCATATTGATGACGCCATGGTCCTTGAGTTACCGATGTATAGCCACTGATTTCTTCGCAGGATTTTTTTTTAAGATTGAGGGTATAGGATGAGTGATCAGGATAAAAAATGCGGTGAATGCCCGGAAGGACGAGTTCGCGACAAGGAGGGCAAGTGTGTCATGCCTGAAATCACGTTTCCGTCTCTTGTCCTTTCCTTTAACACTACGGCTCTGTTCCACATGGGAGAACTTGCCCACCCTGAATCGGGCAGAAAAGTCGTGGATCTCGATCTGGCCAAAAATGCTATCGATACCCTGACCATTCTCCAGAAAAAGACCAAGGGCAATCTGGACAGTGATGAAAACGAACTGTTGACCAGAGTCCTGTATGAGCTGAAAATGCGGTTTGTCCAGGCCTGCAAGGAGAGTGGCTGATACCTCTTTGGTTCGGCTTGTTTCATGTCGACAAAAGGTATCTATCTAGAGGCGCCTGCGAAAATCAACCTGTATCTTCGGGTTGTCGGTCGCAGGGCCGACGGCTATCATCTGCTGGCCACCCTCATGCAGAAATTATCTCTACATGACCAGCTGGAAATGTATCCTTCGGCCGGTGGGATTACCCTGGAATGTCCGAACAGCGACCTCCCTGTAAATGATGAAAATATTGCCCTTCGTGCCGCCTTGCTCTTTCATTTTTCCCTGCAGGATCGGCTGCCCGACACCTTTGGTGTGCGCATTATTCTCAGAAAAACCATCCCGGTTGCCGCCGGGTTAGGCGGAGGCAGCAGCGATGCGGCAGCAGTGCTGATTGGTCTGGATCGACTCTACCGAACCGGTTGTTCAAAACAGGAACTTGCAGAGTTGGGACTGCAGCTTGGCGCCGATGTTCCTTTTTTTATCTATGATTGGCCGACGGCCTGGGCTACCGGTATCGGCGAACAGCTGACTGAAGCCCGAGGGCTTGTCGGCGGCAGCGTGTTGTTGGTGAACCCGGGCTTTCCGGTATCGACAAAATGGGTTTATGAGAATTTACCGTTGACATCGGAAGAAAAAAATTTTAACCTGTCTGATTCCCTCTCTAAGAGAGATGATTGTCGAGAGGAAAATTCGTTCAGTCAGTCTTCTTTTGAGAGCAGGGATGTACTCAATGATCTGGAACAGGTCACCGAAGGCTCATTTAAAGAGATAACATTCATCAAGGAGCAGCTCCTTTCCGCAGGGGCGGACAGTGCTTTGATGAGCGGCTCAGGGCCGACGGTTTTCGGGATATTTTCAGCAGGCAGGGAGGAACAGGCACAAGCCTGTGTCCGACGGATGCTGATGCGATACAAGCAGACTTTTCTTGTCAATCCGCTGAAAAGAAAAGAGGCCGGGGTCGTTTTCGGTAGAGAGTCGACATGAAAAATACACTTTGGGGCGTCGTCAAGCGGTAAGACACAAGGTTTTGATCCTTGCATTCGGGGGTTCGAATCCCTCCGCCCCAGCCATTTTTTGTTTGAAAGACTTACGTCCGCTTGCGGTATGGCGAAGGTTTTTTTATTTTTGTTGTTGCTGTGGCCGCTACAATCCGGTCCAGCCCCCCTTACTGGATAATACGAGGCTCTAGAAATGCCGAACATCATGAAGGTTTTCACCGGCAATGCCAACCCCGGCATTGCCAGAGAAATATGCGAATATCTCGACATGCCGTTGGGCGCGGCCGAGGTCAAACAGTTTTCCGACGGCGAAATATCGGTCGATATCGGTGAGAATGTTCGCGGCACGGATGTGTTCGTTATTCAGCCCACCTGTACTCCGGTCAATGATCACCTGATGGAATTGCTGATCATGGTTGATGCCCTGCGCAGGGCATCCGCCCGCAGAATAACCGCTGTTCTGCCGTATTATGGTTATGCCCGCCAGGACCGCAAGGTTCGACCCCGGGTGCCGATTACTGCAAAGGCCGTTGCTGAAATGCTCATGGCCGTCGGCACAAGAAGAGTGCTCTGTATGGACCTTCATGCCGGACAGATCCAGGGATTTTTTAATATCCCGGTTGATCATCTCTATGCCGCCCCGCTTATTCTTAAATATATCCGGGACAAATTTGAAAACGTGGTCATGGTTTCCCCTGATGCCGGTGGCGTCGAGCGAACTCGGGCTTTTGCCAAACGGTTGAATGCCGGCCTTGCCATTATCGATAAACGGCGTGAAAGGGCCAATGAGTGTCAGGCCATGCACGTCATCGGTGATGTAGCCGGAAAGACAGCTATTCTCCTTGACGATATGGTGGATACGGCCGGAACGCTCTGTGGAGCTGCCGCAAAACTCAAGGAGAACGGGGCTAGCGAGGTTCATGCCTGTTGTTCCCATGCGGTCCTTTCCGGTCCCGCAATTGAGCGGCTGAATGACTCATGTATAAAGTCACTTGTGGTGACAAATTCTATTCCTTTGCAGGAAAAAGCTCATCAGAGCGATAAGATTACAGTACTTTCCGTCGGAGAACTGCTTGGAGAGGCCATCAGAAGAATACATGCCGAGGATTCGGTCAGTTATCTTTTCGTGTAGGTCATCTGTTCAAGGAGTCGCTCTTTTAAATTGAACATGTTTTATATGCAGACAAGGGTCTGTGTGCAAGGAGGTTTGATATGTTACAGGTAACTATACCGTCGGCTGTGCGTACGGTTTTTGGAAAAGGTGCCATGCGGCAGCTACGAATGAACGGGAAAACCCCGGCGGTTTTATATAGCGGAGGAAAAGAGCCTGTGTCACTTGAGTTTGATGCAGGCCTGCTCTTTAAAAATCTCCTGTTTATCCATGGCCGCAACGCAGTGGTAACCCTTGAAGTTGACGGCGATGCCAAGGGTACGCGTCAGGTACTGGTTCAGGAAATTCAGAAAGATCCGGTTACCGACCGGTTGGTGCATGTTGATTTCCTTGAAATCGAACTTGATAAAGCCCTTGATTTTGTTGTGCCGGTTGAATTTACCGGAGTTGCCCGCGGGGTTGATATTGGTGGTGAGCTGCAGATTTTAAAAGAAACAGCCCATCTTCGTGGTTGTCCCCTGGATATTCCAGAGTCTTTGACCGCAGATATCACGGAGCTTGATCGTGGTGAAGTAGGGGTAACCTTCGGCGATCTTGAACTTCCCCCTAAAGTCGAGATGCTTGAAGATTCCAAAGTAACCTGTGTTCAGGTTATGTAAGTTACGGATCGCATCCCCGGGATAAGGGGATTGTTTTTGAAAAGTCGGGGAATCTTTCCCCGGCTTTTTTTGTTTATAACTGGTCCGCTGCAGCTCTTGATCCCGCCGTATACCGGCTGATTTTTTCTTGAATCGATACGGTATCAACCCAAAACAGGCACCTTTTTCCTTGAATCCATGGCTCCATCTGATTTTCTCATAGCCGGGTTAGGCAACCCCGGATCGAAATACGAAGCTACCCGGCATAATGCCGGATTTATGGCCCTGGATCATTTCGCAGCTTCTGCAGGCTGTGCTCTGCCCAAAAGCAAAAAGTACGAGGGGCGGTATTGCAGACAGCGGCTTTACGGGCAACAGGTGGTGCTGGTTAAGCCCGACACCTACATGAATCTTTCCGGCCGGTGTGTTGCCGCCATGATTCGTTTTTTTAAAATTCCCCTGAATAACATTTTAATCCTCCATGATGATCTTGATTTACCCTTTGGTAAAATCAAGGTGGTTGCCGCCGGCGGGGCGGGAGGGCATAACGGAATCCGATCGATCATTCAACATTGCGGAGTCCGGGATTTTGCAAGAGTAAAAATCGGCATTGGTCGTCCTCCAAGAGAGAGCGAGGGCCGGGGAATACCGGTGGAATGCTATGTCCTTGCACAATTCTCCAGGGAAGAGGCTGCTTCCCTGGACCCTGTTTTTGAGACCACCGATCAGGCCATTGAGCTGTTTCTTACTATGGGTATTGATGCCTGCATGAACCGGATCAATGGAAAATGATTGTGGCAGCAGGCGGTATGCCTGTACGGACACACTGATTTTCGGTTTCTATGCTTGAAGATTCGGAACGAATTGGAGTTCTTTGCTTTTTTAGGAAAAGTGTGTTATAAATATCCTTTCATACGGGTAATTGTTACCTGTTGAAGTGGTTGCCGAGGTAGGCGTGTTGATTTATGTACCCTTGGTTATACTTTGTTTGCAGGAGGTACTAGTGTTTACAGCAGGAGATATGGCAGTATATCCAGCCCATGGTGTCGGCTGTATAAAGTCGATTGAAACCCAGACAATAGCTGGTGTCGATCAATCTTTTTATGTGATGAAGATTCTTGATAATGATATGACGATCATGATCCCGACAACCAACAGCGAAAACGTCGGACTTCGAGCCATCATTTCAAGGGAAGAAGTGGACAAGGTTATCGAGATCCTTAAAGAGCGAGATATTAAAATAAGCTCACAAACATGGAATCGACGCTATCGTGACTACATGGAGAAAATTAAGACCGGTTCCGTCTATGAAGTCGCCGTCGTTCTGCGTGATCTTTTTATTCTCCGCGTGGACAAGGATCTCTCTTATGGCGAACGCAAGATGATGGATACCGCCAAGAGTTTACTGGTTAAGGAGCTGTCACTGGCTCAGAAGCTGGACGAAGAAAAAATTGAACAACAGATAGAAAAACTTTTTCACTGAAATCTCATATCTTTCCCCTTATTCGGTGCCCCTCTTGCAGGATTTTTTTGTTTTCTTGTCTTGGGTTGAGCACCGGATGACCAGCAGTCAACGTAATCGTGCCGGAATATTTTATCGCCACAGCTGATCATTCCGGTCTGCGTCTAGACCATTTTCTTGTCCGTCGATACCCGGATATATCCAGAGCATCTCTTGGCCGGTTGATCCGTTCAGGAGCTGTTCGGGTGAACACTGTTCGCGTAAAGACCGGTTACAGGCTACATGAAAAGGACACTGTTGCGGTTACCTTTCCCGAAAAGGAGCCGTCTGTTCTTCTCGCCCAACCGGTTGATTTCGGAGTGTTATATGAGGACGAAGATATTCTGGTTGTCGATAAACCGTTTGGACTGGTCGTCCATCCCGGGGATGGGAACCGGCAGGGAACCCTGGTCAACGGCTTACTGCACCGCTATCCGTTTCTTCCCGGCAATCAGAGCGAGCGTCCCGGGATTGTTCATCGGCTGGACAAGGATACTTCCGGTGTCCTTTTGGTTGCCAAATCGGAAACCGCACTGCGAAATCTTGGGGAAAGTTTCAAAAATCGCCTGATAGATAAAACGTATCATGCGATTTTGCTCAGGTATCCCGGCCGGGACAATGGCCGGCTGGTTGCCCCTATAGGCAGGCACCCCGTGAATCGAAAAAAAATGGCCGTTCTTCACGATCACGGGCGATACGCTGCAACAAGCTGGCGGGTACTGCAACGCTGGCCCGGTTTTTGTTATGTTGAAATAGACCTTGAGACCGGAAGGACCCATCAGATACGGGTCCATATGGCTTCACTCGGTTCTCCGGTGGCCGGTGATCGTCTTTATGGCGGCCGGTCGGGTGCAACGGTTGACCTGTCCATTGATCGACAGCTGCTTCATGCATCAAGCGTGAGCTTCCATCACCCGATTACCGGTAAAAAAATGCAGGTCTCCGCACCCCTTCCTGAAGATATGCAAAGGGTTATCAGCTCTCTTGATGAACACCATATGAAAGAAGCCGGTTAGAGCTTTTTTTTTAAGAATATTTCGGCAGGTTGAACAGACTGGATGCTTGAGATATGATTATCGGAATTACAGGGGGAATCGGTGCAGGTAAGAGCAGAGTGGCCAACTTCTGGGCCTCTTTTTTTGATCATCCCCTGCTTGATCTTGATGTGCTCTGCAGGCAACTTCTTGACCAGGAACAGCCCGGATGGCTGGCGCTGCATAAACGGTTTGGTTGCCGTTTTTTTGATCAGGGAGGCAATCTGGATCGGGTTGCCTTTCGAACGGCTATTTTTAACGATGACTCGTTGCGAAATGAGGTGAACCTGTTGCTTCACCCATTGGCACGGTCCTGTATGCATGGCCGTTGCAGACAGCTTGCGGAATCGACAATTCTGATTGAAATTCCACTGCTTTTTGAAGCACAATGGCAACAGGATGTGGACCGGATAGTTGTGGTGTATGCCGATTCCGTTACCCGGTCCCGCCGGATAACGGCAAGGGATTGTGTGAGTGAACAGGAATGCGCTCGTGCCCTTGAAGCCCAGGATTCTCTGGATGAAAAAGCCATGGCTGCAGACCACGTTCTTGATAACAGTGGTCCGTGGGTGGAAACCTGGTTGCAGATCATGCACCTGGGGAAATTATATGTCCGGAAATGAGGCCTGATTACTGGCAAACCGTTCTTGCGGAGGATAAATTTCAACACCCTTTTTAAAAAAAAACCTTGACAGAAAACCATTAAACCAATATCTAGGGACTATGATATCTTGATCGCATCAAGGAAGGTTCTCAGCTGTACAATCCGATTTTTTACAATACATAGATCCTCATACATTATAAGGACTCAACCCTTTATATATATTCGATAGTTATCATTTCAAGGCATTTTCTGCCGCAAGCACTCAATAGACGGCTGTACGTAAAAGAATAATACAGCAACAGGATTGCTGTACTTCATTATAGATTCTGCTAGGGCTGTTGTTGGCCGTATTGGACGGTCTTCCCGTTTGGCGTTTTTCTTTCTTTGCAGATATATAATGGTAATGACCTTATTGGAGGAAGATCCGGTCAATGAATCCAACTGAGCTGAAAAATAAAAAAATTAAGGAACTGATTGCTCTTGCCGCTACTCTCAAAATTGAGGGCTACAGTACTATGCGCAAACAGGAGCTCATTTTTGCCATTCTCAAAGCACAATCCGGTGAAGATGGAAAGCTACGGGGAAGCGGTGTGTTGGAGGTTCTTCAGGACGGATTTGGCTTCCTGCGCGCTCCCGACTACAATTATCTTCCGGGCCCTGATGATATTTATGTGTCGCCTTCTCAGATACGGCGACTCAATCTCCGAACCGGAGACACGGTCGAAGGTGAGGTCCGTGCGCCAAAAGATAATGAGCGGTACTTTGCTTTGCTCAAGGTGGACAAGATAAACTTTGAACCGCCTGAGGCCGCAAAGAATAAAACAGCATTTGTCAATCTGACTCCGTTATACCCTGAAGAACGGATAGCTCTTGAGCTTGAGCCGGACAATTTTTCCATGCGGGTACTCGATATTGCTGCACCACTTGGCAAGGGCCAGCGCGGGTTAATTGTTGCACCGCCGAGAACAGGCAAAACCGTACTCATGCAGAAGATCGCCAACTCAATTGTTCATAATCATAAAGAGATCAAACTGATTGTGCTTCTGATCGACGAGCGGCCTGAAGAGGTAACGGATATGAAACGCAGCGTCGATGCGGAAGTTGTCAGTTCCACCTTTGATGAGCCGCCTCAGCGTCATATTCAGGTTGCGGAAATGGTGATTGAGAAGGCAAAACGTCTTGTCGAGCATAAAAACGATGTCGTTATTCTTCTTGATTCCATTACCCGGCTGGCACGGGCATATAATACGGTAACGCCTGCATCCGGAAAGATTCTGTCCGGTGGTGTAGAGGCCAATGCCCTGCACCGACCGAAACGGTTTTTCGGGGCCGCTCGGAACGTGGAAGAGGGCGGTAGCCTGACTATCCTGGCCACAGCCCTTATTGATACCGGCAGTCGAATGGATGAGGTGATCTTTGAGGAGTTTAAGGGGACGGGAAATATGGAGATTGTCCTTGACCGAAAGATGGCAAACCGTCGTATTTATCCGACTGTGGATATGCAGAAGTCCGGAACCCGTAAGGAAGATTTGCTGCTTCCGGCAGATGATTTGAATAGGATCTGGATATTACGCAAACTTCTTTCGTCCATGAACCCGGCTGATGCTATGGAGTTTCTGCTTGATCGGATGCGTCAGGCCCCGTCCAATGAAGATTTTTTTGCCTCTATGAACCGATAGGCGCATTTTTTTTATTGAAAAAGGATGAAACTGAACTATATTTATATTTTTTTATGAACTGTATTCCCTATAAGGGAAAAATATATTTGGAGGCAAAAAAATGAAACCGGATATCCATCCAGAATACCATAAAATCAATGCTGTCTGTGCCTGCGGCAATGAGTTTGAGCTCGGCTCCGTCAACAGTGAAATGAAGGTTGAAATCTGTTCCGCCTGTCATCCTTTCTTCACCGGCAAACAGAAATTGATCGATACTGCCGGCCGGATTGAGAAATTCAAAAAGAAATACGCCAAGTTCAATAAGAAAGACGAAAAGTAAACTTTTTTTCTTTATTTTCCACATGACAACCGTAGTTGTTGTCATGTGGATTTTTTTGTTTTTCCGCCTGCCTCGAAGATAGCTTAAAGGTTCTGCTGTCGAGCCTGTTTCTGAGCCGAATCTTCTCCTTTCACCTAACACATTGAAAAGGGATGTATCCCCAAGCGACCTGCCTTTATGTTTGAAAATTTATCTGATATCAATGAAAAGCGTGAAACACTTGAGATGCAGTTGTCCGACCCTGCACTCGTAGGTGATCAAGATAAATATCAGAAGGTGGTACGTGAGCATTCTCATGTGACAAAACTCAGCGAGTTGTATAATGCATATCTCGTAGTTTGTGAGGATCTTGAAGAGAACAGGGAACTCATCCAGAACGAAGACGATGACCCTGAACTGGCCGAATTGGCCAGGAGTGAAAGCGATGAGTTGACTAAGCGCAAGGAGGAACTTGAGGATGCAATACGTGTTCTTCTTCTGCCCCGCGACCCGAACGATGAGAAAAATACTCTCCTTGAAATCAGGGCCGGTACCGGCGGTGATGAAGCCGCTCTTTTCGTCGCAGATCTCTTTCGCATGTACAGTCGATATGCCGAAAGTAAAGGCTGGAAAGTTGAAATAATGAGTTCAAATCCTATAGGGATAGGCGGCTTTAAAGAAATTATTGCCCTGATCAGCGGTGATCAGGTCTACTCCCGGTTGAAATATGAATCCGGGGTACATCGGGTACAGCGGGTTCCCGAGACCGAAACCCAGGGAAGAATCCATACCTCGGCCGTCACCGTTGCAATTATCCCCGAGGCGGAAGAGGTTGACCTCCACATTGAACCAAACGAGCTTAAATTCGACGTGTACCGATCCTCCGGTCCCGGTGGCCAGTCCGTCAATACCACCGATTCCGCGGTCAGGATAACCCATCTGCCGACCGGACTTGTTGTGACCTGTCAGGACGAAAAATCCCAGCATAAAAACAAGGCCAAGGCTCTGCAGGTTTTACGGGCGCGGCTGCTTGATCAGGTCCAGCAGGAACAACACGATAAAATATCCGAGGAGCGGAAAAGTCAGGTCGGTTCCGGTGACCGTAGTGAGCGTATCCGGACCTATAACTACCCGCAGGGTAGGATAACCGACCATCGAATAAATCTTACGCTCTACAAGCTTGAGCAGATTCTGGCCGGCAATGTCGATGAGGTCATTCTTCCCCTGATTACCCACTACCAGACCGAAGCGCTTAATCTCATGCAGTAACCCGGTCTTCTCAATGCAGTACTGTACTGCTCAACAATAACCTTCCTGCATGCAGGCCCCTGTTTTTTACAAGTGAATACACCCGGCCAAAAGATAAAGACTTTGGCCTGCCGGGCCGCCCTGAATGAAGCAACCCGCAGGCTGGAAAAAGCAGGATGTTCAGCGGCTCGTTTTGAGGCCGAATACCTCATGCAGGCTCTTCTCGGTATAACCCGGGTCGAGCTTTTTTTACATGGAGAGAGGCCTCTCTCCATGGTAGAGACGTCGGCCTATCAAACCATGTTGAACCGCAGACTGGAGCATGAACCCCTGCAGTATATTGTCGGCAGAGTCGAATTCTGGTCGCGTGATTTCCAGGTGACACCTGATGTTCTGATACCAAGACAGGAAACGGAGTTTGTTCTTGAACGGATTCTTTCCCTTGTCCGTCGGCAGTGCCCGGACTGCAGGCATATACTGGATATGGGGACCGGCAGCGGAGTTATTGCCGATGTCCTGGCAGCGGAACTTGACTGTCTGGTGGTCGCGGTTGACTGTTCTTCCGCAGCCCTTGAAGTTGCAGCGGCCAATATAAACCGGCATCAACTGCAGGATAAAATTTCTTTTATTTGCTCCGACCTGTTTGCCGAGCTTAATAATCGCCGGCAGTTTGACCTTATTGTCAGTAATCCACCCTATGTGGCGGAATCGGAAAAAAAAGATCTGCACTCGGAAGTCATCGAATATGAACCTGCTTCAGCCCTTTTTGCGGGTTCCGACGGCCTGGATTGTTACAGGCGTCTTATTCCTGAGAGTGTGGACTATCTTCGCCCCGGAGGCTGGTTGTGCCTGGAAATCGGTGCAACTCAAGGGGGGGTGGTCATGAACATGATGCAGAACAGCGGATACAAAAATGTCGTCGTTCATGCCGACTATGCCGGACGTCCGCGTCTTGCTCTGGGCCAAAAAGAACAAATTTAATAATATAATCACGAATTATGGATAAAATACTTATACATGGCGGAAAGCCCCTTAAGGGTACCGTGCAGATCAGCGGCGCAAAGAATGCTGCTTTGCCTATTCTGGCCGCAACCCTTCTGGTGCCGGGGACACATACCCTCAACAATGTGCCCGATCTTCGGGATACCCGCACCATGCTGAAACTTCTTGAAACCCTTGGTGCAACCCATAGTCGTAAGGGGACGACTGTGTATGTTGATACAAGCGGCTTGACCGGTGGTGAAGCGCCGTATGACCTGGTCAAAACCATGCGTGCCTCGGTTCTTGTGCTCGGTCCGTTGCTCGCCCGCTCCGGCTATGCCAGGGTTTCTCTGCCGGGCGGTTGCGCCATCGGCGCCCGGCCGATCAACTATCACTTGAAGGGTTTTGAACAGCTTGGCGTCAAGACCACCCTGACCCATGGCTATGTTGAGGCCAGGTGTAAAACAGAGCTTGCCGGGGCAACGGTATACTTTGATATGCCCACCGTTACCGGGACGGAAAACCTGCTGATGGCTTCTGTTATGGCCCTGGGAACAACTATTATAAAAAATGCCGCACGTGAACCCGAGATCGGCAACCTGATTGATATGCTCGTTGCCATGGGAGCGGATATTCAGGGCAAGGGAAGTGATCGCTTGACCATAACCGGAGTCAGTTCTCTGCAGCCGGTCGAAATAGATATTATTCCGGATCGGATTGAAACCGGAACCTATCTCATTGCTGTTGCCGCCACCGGCGGCAGGGTCAGGATAAAACAATGCAATCCTGCACACCTGCCGGCGCTGACCGAGAAACTCCGGGCTGCAGGAGCGGATATCGTTGAGGAGGAAAACGGGTTTGTCGTCTCCTGTCCCGAGCAGATGGGAAGAAGTCGCTGCCACCTGCAGGGTGTTGATATCAAAACCATGGTCTATCCGGGCTTTCCAACTGATTTGCAGGCACAGTTTATGGCCCTGCTCATCCAGGCCCATGGCACCTCTATTGTCCACGAGACAATTTTTGAAAACAGGTTCATGCATGTGGCTGAAATGCAGCGGCTAGGGGCCGATATTACCATAGACGGTGCCAGCGCCGTTGTTCGGGGCATTCCCCCGGAGAAACTCTGCGGTGCTCCGGTCATGGCGACTGACCTGCGGGCTTCCGCGTCCCTGGTTATTGCAGGCCTGGCTGCAAGCGGCCTGACCGAGATCTCCAGGATTTATCATCTTGAACGGGGGTATGAAAACATGGTGGAAAAACTGCAGGCCCTTGGGGCTGATATCCGCAGGGTTTCGTAATAACCGTCGGCTATCAGCTTGAGGATCCCTTAAGTCAGCGTCTGTATGCCAGTGTTTTTTGCACGGATCAATCCCGATCGCAGGCCGTATTCCTGCTTGGTGAACACAAGAAAAATCAGGCTGTATGTGAAGGCAGGGGAAGAAGAATCTGTATGGCGCACCCGTCTCCGGGGTGGCTGATCACTGTAACTTCACCATGATGGTTCTCAATAATCTGGCGGGTTATGGCCAGGCCGAGACCTGTGCCGCTCTCTCTGGTTGAAAAGAAAGGCTGAAAAATTTTATCCCTGGTTGCAGAATCAATACCCGGCCCCTGGTCTTTGACTTCAATACGGATGCCATTTGTGCCGTTCCCGTTGTCTTCACGGGCGGAGACAGTGATCGGTCCATTTTCTTCAGGCGAAAAGGTTAAGCTGTTTTCCAGCAGGTGGGTCAAAACCGTCTGCAGCTGCTGCCGGTCACCGAACCCATCCAGATTCTCAGGAATGTCGGTTGCGATCAGGCCCTTGAGATATCGTTCGTGCAGGGCCTGTTCAGCTGTAATGGACTCAATAACCAGTCGCTGCAGGTCAAACCATTCCTCCTGAATAGCTGCGGGGCGGGCGAATTGCAGAAAATCGGTTATGGTTTTGGCCATTCGATTTGATTCTCGGAGGATGATTGTACTCAAGCTCTTGCCGGTGCTCTCCTGGTCCCCTTCTTCAAGGGCAAGTAACTGCGCGCAGCCGGATATAGCGGCCAGAGGGTTCCTGAAGTCGTGGGCGATAGAGGCACTGAGCTCGCCAATAGCCGCCATTTTTTCCGCCTCCCGAATCCTTTTTTCCATTTTTTCAATGGTGCTGATATCCTGCAGAGTGATCACCTTGCAGTTGTTGCAGGCAACGTCCGCCCGTTCAGGGTCCGGCGGCAGATTGAGGCGTGAGAACGAGTAGCCGGCCCGAATCATTGAGCCGTCTTTTTTCTTCAGATCAACCACCTGCCTGACGGACATTTTTTCAAGATGGAGGCTGGGAAAGTGATCCTCAATGGGGCGGCCGATAACCTGGCCAGGCGGGTATCCGGTGATTCGACCGGCAGCGGTATTGTAGGAAGTAATTGCGCCTGCATCATCAACGGTGATGATACCGGTGGATATATCTTCAAAAATCTGTTTGTAGAGCAGGGTCAATCGGTCGAATTCAAGGGAGGTACGGCTGAGTGCCTCCTCTGTGGTGCGCAGGCGGGCGGCAAGGCTGCCGCTGAGAAAGGCGGTTAGAAAAAAAGTTGCGCCGTAGACGGCAAAGAGATTGGTTGCCTTGAGTACGTCGTGAAAGGTGACATAGCCGATTTCCGCCATATAATCGGGCAGGACACCGGCATACTCCATAAAGAGGACCAGTCCGTAGAGAATGGTGGCGGCCGCTGCGGACATCAGGCCACCGATCCGATACATGATCAGGCCGCCTGCAATAACGGGCAGAATAAACACAGGGGTGAAAATCGACTGGCTGCAGCCGGTGCCGTAGACCAGGAGTGCGGCAAAAATGGTGTCGCTGAGAAACTGGATCAAGCCGAAACGACGCAGTCGCAGATCGTCTTTCTGTAACAGGGCGGCAGACCCGATGGAGAAGATAAAGAGCACCGCCAGAAAGGCCAGGGTAACGGCAGGCGGAGGAAGGAGAACCTGGGTACCAAGCAGGTCAAGAACAGCGGTAATGCCTATGAGCAGGGCAAAGAAAATGACCCGGATCAGCAGGAGCCAGAGAATATGGTGCCGCAACTGTTTGTTGTTGTCGTAGACCGGGGTTAGAGCTTTAAAAAAACGAAAATCCATTATCAGTGATTTTGTTCTGTCCGGGAAGAGTTGACCGCTGTACCGATCAGTCTATACCATATTTTTTTGTTTTATAGCGCAATGACCTGAAGCTGATTTTAAGCAGCTCGGCGGCGCCCATCTTTGAGTTGCCGGATTTTTCCAGGGCATACTTTATCATTTCTTTTTCCACGTCGATCAAGACGTCTTCCATGCCTCGTTCAAAGAGTTCCTGCTCACTGTGGGCAGCAGTAAAAAGTGCTTCCTCGGTTTTTTGGCCGGAGTTGCCATTTTTTTTGTGGAGTGAAAGAATGAGACTTTCGGGCAGAATAATATTTGAGGACTCAAGGGCAACACCACGTTCGATTATATTTTCCAGCTCACGAACGTTGCCGGGAAAGTCATATTCCATCAGAACTTCAAGTCCGTAGGAGGATATGGTCTGCACCTCCTTGCCCATGATGTTGGAATATTTTTCAAGAAAATGTTCAACCAGCACCGGCACATCCTCCTTGCGTTCACGCAGGGGGGGAACCCGGATCGGAACAACCGCAAGCCTGTAATACAGATCCTCGCGAAAATTACCCTCGATAATCTCATCTTCCAGATTCCTGTTGGTCGCTGCGATGATGCGTACGTTTACCTGGTTGGTCCGGGTGGAGCCCACCGGCATGAATTCGCGTTCCTGCAAAACCCTGAGGAGTTTGGTCTGGATGATCGGGGTCAGTTCCCCGATTTCATCAAGAAAGGCGGTACCGCTGTCTGCCTGTTGAAAAAGTCCGGCCTTATCGGCAATGGCCCCGGTAAAGGAACCTTTTACGTGCCCGAAGAGCTCACTCTCCAAAAGACTCTCCGGAATTGCGCTGCAGGTAATGGGGACAAAGGGATTGTCTGCCACTCGTGAATGCCGGTGAATGGCCTTGGCAACCAGTTCTTTGCCGGTGCCTGATTCGCCGTAAATCAGAATGTTTGCCGGAGTTGGCGCGATACGTTTGATCAGGTCAAAGA
The DNA here is from genome assembly GCA_964590715.1 of uncultured Desulfobulbus sp. Taxonomy (GTDB): domain Bacteria; phylum Desulfobacterota; class Desulfobulbia; order Desulfobulbales; family Desulfobulbaceae; genus DRLX01. The sequence goes on along the minus strand of CAZPXI010000007.1, from coordinate 12,025 downwards.
TTTTGACCATCTCCGGTCCCTGGCCGACAATTTCAGGGAAATCATCGGGAAAATTCAGGGAAAACTTTTCAGCGGGCTGGCTGGTCGCCGATTCGATGACACTCTTTATCTCGTCAACATTAAAGGGTTTTGTAATATAATCAAAGGCGCCGTTTTTCATGGCAGTTACGGCATCGTCGGGTGAGGCGAAGGCCGTGATCATGATTACGGGCAGATCTGCATTTTTTCCTTTGAGTGCGGCCAACAGCTCAAGCCCGCTTATGCCGGGCATTCGAATATCGGAGACAACCAGATCTATGGTGTTTTGTTCGGCAATATCCAGCGCCTTGGCGCCATCGGCTGCGGTCAGGATGCGGTATCCTTCCTTCTCAAGCAAGATCTTGAGAAATTCCCGCATACTCAGTTCATCATCAACAACTAGAATCGTCTGCATAGTCTGGAAAAAAGAAATCAGTAAAAAGCTTTGTGATTCAGTGTATCTGCTCAGGAGAAAAGAGTCAAATATTAAGGTGGTTGATACAACCTAAGCCGTTTACATCAGAAATAAAATAGGGTAACATACAAGGTAAACAGAGTTGTAATTGATTGATTCAAACATTTGGACCGTACCGCCCTATGGAGAATAACGCCCAACTCGACAAGCAAAGCCTGACCGATCATTTAGCGGAACTGCGGTCATGCCTGATAATTTCACTGGCCGCAGTTGCCGCCGGTTTTGCCGTAGCCTATGGCTGCATCCGTCCTATAGCCGACTGGTTTTTTCGCCCTCTTATCCGGGTGCTGCCTGCAGATAAGAGCCTCATCTTTATTTCCTACCAGGAAGGGTTTTTTTTTATCTAAAGCTCGCCTTTGTCTGTGGCATTCTTCTCGGTAGTCCGGTTATTTTTTACCAGATCTGGCGTTTTGTTGCTCCCGGGCTCTATCAAAATGAAAAACGAGTCTTGCTTCCCTTTTCCATTGTCTCAACCCTTTGTTTTCTTGGTGGCGCCGCTTTTGGATATTTTGTTGTGTTTCCACCGGCCTTTCGTTTTCTTATCGGTTATTCCAGTGAAATCCTTGATCCCATGCCCGCTGTCAGTGAGTACTTCTCTCTGGCCCTGCGCCTGCTTATTGCCTTCGGCCTTGTCTTTGAACTACCGGTGTTTATGGTCTTTCTCGCCAAGATCGGGGTGGTGAACGCGCCTTTTTTAAAGAAAAACAGAAAATATGCGGTGCTGGTTGCCTTTATCGCCGCCGCCATCCTGACTCCAACCCCTGATGTGGTCAACCAGTTGTTCATGGCCGGACCTTTGATTATTCTATACGAGGTCAGTATCATAGCGGTCGGGCTTTTTGCCGGGAAAACATTTTTTGGCTTTGAGCAAAAAGAGAATGATTCGTAGCCGGTGACGGATTTGCCGTACCCGCTTTGCCATCGTTTTAATCATGATAGTTAAATTTGTTACAACAATATATTACAAAACAAAAAATGAAAATCTAACAACAGGAGGATAATCATGTCATATGCTGCAGATTTTGATCGCGCCCTGGAAATCGGACGTCCACCAAATATTACCTCTTTGTTTCCAAATTCCCGCGCCCTGCTTGTCAGCGGCAAGGTGATTGACCGGGCCATGCTCGGTAAAGGCAAGGCCATGACAATGGCTGCCAACGGGCGTAATCATCTTGTTATTCGTGGTGCCCTGCGTGCTGCGCAGCGGGCTAGATCCGCCCTTATTATAGAAATAGCCAGATCCGAGGGCGGAGCAACCGCATATTGTGCAACCAATTACTGGAACATGGCCAGACAGGTTGATGCGGTCTGTAATGAACTTGGGATCACGATTCCCGTTGCACTCCATGCCGATCATTACGGGATCAAAACCCCGGATGATATCCCCTTTGCCCGAACCGAGATCCCCTCTCTGTTTGAGGCCGGTATAACCTCCATCGCCATTGATGCCTCCCACATGCCCGACGACGACAACCTGCTGGCAAGCCTTGAATTGGCAAAATATGTCCCCTCATGGGCCGGGTTTGAAACCGAGGTCGGCGAGATTAAAGGGAAGCACGGTCTTTCTTCTAAAGATGAGGCCTTGTTTGTTATTCGAGGACTCAACGCCCATAATATTTTTCCGGACTGGATTGCACTCAACAACGGAACCACCCATGGAATTGAGGATTCCGCCCAGGGCATTCAGGTTGAATTGACCACTGGAATTCACGATGCCCTTGCCGGATATGGACTTTCCGGTGCCCAGCATGGAACCTCTGGGAACAATTCCGATCGACTGCGCTCCATTGTTGATAAAACAAAGACAACCAAGGCCAATGTCGCCACGGCCCTACAGATGATTTCCTGGGGACTACAGGTCAATGATTATGGCAATGCTGCTCTGGACGGGCAGGGTGCATTTATCAAGGTGGTCGGCGAGGGGCTGTCCGAAGAGCTCTGGCAGGAAATGAAAAACTATGCCGATACCCAGGGCTGGTCTGGTGGGAATTATAAAAAACTTAACATTCTCTTTGAGAACAAGATAATGGGACAGCCGGCGGCCATTCGTGAACGGATGACCAGGCGGGTCGAGGATTTTGTCTACACCATGCTGGTCGAGGTCTTTAACGCCGGTGATACGGCTAGGTATGCTGTTGATGCCATTCTTGAGGCTGGATCCTATGATATGGGCCCGAAAACCGGCAGAATTGAATCACCTGAAGAATGGACGGAAGAGCAAATTCGTGCCCGTGCCGCAGAGCTTGATACCGACAAGGGACCGGCCGGGGATTTTGATGACTAAAGGGATCAATTAATATTTGCCGGCAACAAGGGCAGTAATGGAAAAGACATTATGCCCGCAAATCCAGTCTGTTTAAACCGACTCGGATTACATTAAAAATGTGAAAGGATTGTTTCATGATTAAAAAAATACTGGTTACAGGGGCGGCAGGCTTTATCGGCCATAATTTGTCGAAACGGCTTCTGGCCGACGGCCGGACAGTGGTTGGTCTCGATAATCTCAATAATTATTATGACCCGGAATTGAAAAAATCCCGGTTGGCGGAACTGGTTAACCATGAGCAGTTCAAACATGCCGACTTTGACATGGCCGACCGGGAGAAGATGGCAAAACTCTTTGAAAGGGAGCAGTTTGACGGGGTCGTCAATCTGGCTGCCCAGGCCGGAGTACGTTATTCGCTGATCAATCCCCACTCCTATGTGGACACCAATCTGGTCGGCTTTGTCAACATCCTGGAAGGCTGTCGCCATACGAATGTCAAACACCTGCTCTATGCCTCGTCAAGTTCGGTTTACGGGGCGAACACAAAAATGCCCTTTTCGGTCCATGATAATGTTGATCATCCGGTTTCTCTTTATGCCGCCTCGAAAAAGGCGGGTGAGTTGATGGCCCACAGTTACAGTCACCTGTTCGGGATGCACACCACCGGGCTCCGGTTCTTTACCGTCTACGGTCCCTGGGGGCGACCGGATATGGCGCTTTTCCTGTTCACCAAGGCCATTCTTGAAGGGCGGCCCATCGATGTCTTCAACAACGGAAATATGGAGCGTGATTTTACCTATATCGATGATATCGTCGAAGGAGTGGTCAGGCTGATTGATACAATCCCGCAGGCCAATTCCGACTGGAGTGGTGACCTGCCCGATCCGGCAACCAGTTACTGCCCCTGGCGGGTCTATAACATCGGCAACAACAGCAAGGAAAAGCTGATGCGCTATATTGAGGTCCTGGAAGATTGCCTCGGTAAAAAGGCGGAAAAGAATTTCCTGCCCATGCAGGATGGAGATGTTCCCGCCACCTATGCCAATGTTGATGATTTGGTCCGCGAAATCGATTTTAAACCGGCGACCACAATAGAGGAAGGGGTGAAAAATTTTGTCGACTGGTACCGGGGATATTACAAAGTCTGATCAACGGCGTTGTGATGGTGGTGAATCAACGCCATTGCATCTCAGAAAAAGATCGCTTTTCCGGCCATGCGCTCCATGGCCGGATCAGGATCAGGTAGGCTGATACAGAACAATCCTTGAGTCTGTTTACTTTTTCATAACCTCCAGGGCGCCGTTGATAATACCGGCGGTATCAATACCCGCATCCTTCCACAGGGTTTGCTGCGGTCCCTGTTCGATGAACGTATTGCCATAGCCGAGCAGCCGTACTGGAATGTTGAGATGTAACTCGGCCAGCATCTGCAGGATGGCACTGCCGAATCCTCCCTTTTTAACATTATCTTCCACCGTAACCACCCGACCGGTTTTTCGTGCCCAGTGGCTGATGAGTTCGTTGTCCAGCGGCTTGATGAAACGTGGATTGATCACCGCGGCACTGACGCCCAGTTTTTCCAGCCCCTCCGCTGCTTTCAGGGCAGGGTAGACCCTGTTGCCCACGGGCAGAAGCAGGAGGTCTTCGCCCTCCCTCAGGAGTTCGCCTGTACCTGTTTCAAGACATTTTTCAGGTTCTTCACATTTGACACCGATGCCGGCTCCCCGCGGATAGCGAATGGCGACCGGACCGTCAAGGTTAACCGCGGTGTAGAGCATCTGCTGCAGCTCATTTTCATCCTTGGGTGCAACCACGGTCAGGTTGGGAATAAAACGCAGGAAAGAGAGATCAAAGACCCCATGATGGGTCGGACCGTCATCGCCGACCACGCCTGCCCGGTCGAGGGCAAAAGTGACCGGAAGATTGGGCAGGCAGACATCATGGATAATCTGATCCAGTGCCCGTTGCATGAAGGTGGAATAGACCGCTACCACCGGCCGCAATCCCTCCATCGCCAGACCGGCGGCAAAAGTGACCGCGTGCTGTTCGGCAATGCCGACATCAAAGAATCGATCGGGGAATTTTTCGCTGAACTCGGTCAGTCCTGTCCCTGCCGGCATGGCAGCTGTGATAGCGGTGATACGTGTATCTTTTTCGGCCATTCGACACAGCGTATTGCCGAAGATTTTTGTATAGGAGATATTTCCCTTTGTAACTTTTGCCTTGCCGGTGGCTATATCAAAAGGACCAACCCCGTGATAGTCGCCGGGATTGGTTTCCGCCGGCTCGTATCCTTTTCCCTTTGTCGTCAGGACATGAACCAGCACAGGGCCGTGGCTGTGATCTCTGACGTTTTCCAGGGTCTTAATGAGGTCGTCGAGTTTATGTCCTGGAATAGGGCCGATATATTGAAACTTCAGGGCCTCAAACAACATACCGGGTGTGAAAAAGGCTTTCAGGCTTTCTTCACTTTTGCGCAGGACCGTTAAAATGTTTTCTCCCATTGAAGACAGCGACATCAGGCTGTCTTCGATGTGGTCACGCAGCCTGCGAACGGTCTTGCCTGTGAGTTTCTTGTTGAGGAAACTGGACATTGCCCCGACGTTGGGTGAAATTGACATTTCATTATCATTGAGGATAACAATCAAGTCCTTATCCAGGTGCCCGGCCTGATTCAATCCCTCAAAGGCAAGGCCGGCAGTCATGGAGCCGTCGCCGATAACCGAAATAACCTTGCTGTTGTCCTTGTTCAGACTTTTACCGGTGGTAATTCCAAGACCATAGGATATGGAAGTTGAGCTGTGACCGCTTTCCACAACATCATACGGGCTTTCAGCCCGTTTTGGAAAACCGCTGATGCCCTGATGCTGGCGCAGAGTGTGAAATTGTTTTCGTCTGCCGGTGAGCAGCTTGTGGGTGTAGGTTTGATGGCCGACATCCCAGATGATTTTATCCTCGGGCGTGTTGAAAACAAAGTGTAGGGCAATGGTCAGTTCAACCACGCCAAGGCAGGGCGCCAAGTGGCCGCCGGTATCGGCGACGGTATGAATGATCTTGTCCCGCACCTCAAGTGCCAGTGTTTCCAGCTGTTCCTGTGAAAGCTTGCGCAGGTCGGTCGGAGAATCTATAGTGTTAAGCAGACTCGTCTGCTGGTCTGCCTCTGCATGTATCATAAGCATTGTTTGTAACTCTATAAAATATAAAAAAGTAAACGAACAAGAGGAAATAAGCATAGAGCAGATAAAAAGCCTGCTCAGGCCGAGGTGGTCTCCTCGTCAAAAGGTGTTGCCGTCAACGCGCCATCTTTTTGAAGGAGCAGGTCAACCCTGTTCTTTGCCTCTTCAAGTTTCTGATTACAGAATTCGACCAGTGCTATTCCCTCATCGAACTTTTTCAGACTTTTTTCCAGGCTCAGTTCGCCTGCCTCAAGTTCATCGGTAATTGTCTCTAAACGGGACAATGCACTTTCAAAGGTTTTTTTAGCCATGATTTTCAGTTCGCAGAGGCTTAAATCCTGTAAAAATATATTGGTAACATGCTGTTATGACAGCTGCATACGTTGATGGCCGTTGAGTGGACAACATAAAAAAAGGGTCCGTGGCTGCAGGTGTTTACAAACTCTTCTTTCAAGAGTAATCTATTATATTAAACCTTAATGATTAGGCTTTCAATAGCTGTTTTTTAAATGGCCCTTCCTCTTGATACATTTAAACGCTGGCTGCTGGTAGAACGAGGCTATTCCCCGCTAACGGTGGAATCCTATCTTTCGGATATCCGTGAACTTTGTCTGTATTGTCAAGAAAACGGTAACGCCGATCCTCTGCAGGTCGAAACCTTACGCGGATTTATTGCATCTCTGCATGGGAAAAACTCCGCAGCTTCCGTTGCCCGGAAACTTTCCGCCTTGCGCACCTTTTTCAGATATCTTGTCAGGGAGCAGGTAATAGATGAAAATCCGTTACAGGGTATTGCCAATCCTAAACTGGTTCGCTATATTCCTTCTTTTCTGACCGTGGACGAGGTATTCTGTCTCCTTGATGCTCCTGATGATCGGGACAGTTTTGCCTTTCGTGATCAGGCGGTTATGGAATTTCTGTATGCGACCGGCATGCGGGTCTCCGAGTTGGTTGCCTGTAATCGCACTGCTCTTGATTTTGACACAGGTATGGTTACAGTGATGGGCAAGGGCCGCAAGGAGCGAATAGTTCCGTTCGGCAGAGCCGCAGCTGAAGCACTGCATCGGTATTTCCCCCAGAGGGAAACGCTTATTGTTGCCCGGCTGGAACGTGGGCATCCGCCTGAACGAGAGGCTCTTTTTTTAAATAACCGCGGTTCGCGGCTTACGGCCCGCAGTGTGGAACGGTTTGTCGGCATGTATGGCCGGCGCGCAGGAATACAGGTAACGGTCACACCCCATGGGCTGCGGCATTCTTTTGCCACCCATTTGCTTGAGATGGGGGCAGATCTGCGAACCGTGCAGGAGTTGCTTGGTCATGTCAGCCTGTCGACAACCCAGAAATATACCCATGTCAATATGGAGCATTTGACGCGGGTCTATGACATGGCTCATCCCCAGGCCCGACAACAGCAGAAAAACAGGCCGCAACAGGGCGGCCAAGAGGAAAAATGAAAAAAGTACGATCAACAACAATCCTTGCTCTCCGGCACCGTGGAGAGGTAGTTATCGCCGGTGACGGCCAGGTCAGCCTCGGTCCGACTATAATCAAACACCAGGCCCGCAAGGTAAGACGGCTGTATCATGACAAGGTCATTACCGGATTTGCCGGCTCAACTGCTGACGCCTTCACCCTGTACGACAAACTTGAACAGAAGCTGGAACAGTATAACGGCAACTTGATGCGGGCGGCGGTTGAACTGGCCAAGGACTGGCGTACCGACAAAATGCTGCGGCGTCTTGAGGCCATGCTCATTGCCGTCGACAAGGACCATTCGCTGTTATTATCGGGCACCGGTGATGTTATTGAGGCCGATGACGGCATCCTGGCAATTGGCTCCGGCGGCCCCTATGCCCAGGCCGCGGCCACTGCTCTGGTCAGGCACGCAGATCTTGATGCCGAAGCCATTGTCCGGGCGGCCATGGAAATCGCCGGTTCCATCTGTGTATATACTAACAGCAATATTATAATTGAAAAGGTCTGAAACTTGGACCGCCCTCCCTGTCGCCAGGTCGCTGCAAGGCCGACAAAAAAAAATAAACCGGGAGTTTTTCCCGGAGAATACATTAGATGAATACAATTAATTCACTTACACCAAGGGAAACGGTCCAGGCACTGGATCGATATATTATCGGCCAGGGCGATGCCAAGCGTTCCGTGGGTATTGCCCTTCGAAATCGTTGGCGCAGGCAGCAGGTCGAGCCGCCGTTGCGGGAAGAAATTGCCCCCAAAAATATAATAATGATCGGGCCGACAGGCGTCGGCAAGACCGAGATTGCCAGGAGGCTTGCCCATCTGGCCCAGTCGCCTTTCTTGAAGGTAGAAGCCTCGAAATTTACCGAGGTAGGATATGTCGGTCGTGATGTCGAATCCATGATTAGAGACCTCACCCAGCTGGCCGTAAACATGGTCAACAAGGAAGAGGAAGAAGGGGTCGCGGGCAAGGCTGAGAAAATGGCCGAAGAACGTCTCCTTGATCTGCTGTTGCCGACCACAGCCGGTCGACCGGTCCCGCAGCCGCAGGCAACCGAGGAAAATGTTATTCCGATGGGCTATCAGGCCATTGACGTCAGCTCCGGCATACCCGGCAACAGCCAGCAGCCGACCAGAGAAAAACTCCGGCAGATGCTCAGAGAGGGAAAACTTGATGATCGGCTGGTGGAACTGGACGTGGCTGCCCATTCTTCAGCGCCCATGGTCGAGGTTTTTTCCGCTTCCGGTATGGAGGACATGCAGTCATCCCTGCAGGATGCTTTCTCAAAATTTTTTCCAAAGAAAAAACAGCGACGCAAAATCCGGGTCCCGGAAGCGCTTGAGTTTTTGAAAAAAGAAGAGGCCGAGCGCTTGGTTGATATGGAAAGCGTGACTGAAAAGGCGATCCGTAAGACCGAGCAGTCCGGGATCATATTTCTCGATGAAATCGACAAGATCGCCTCTCGGGGCGGATCCGGTTCCGGAGGGCCGGAGGTCTCCCGTGAAGGGGTGCAGCGAGACCTGCTGCCCATCGTGGAGGGGGCGACCGTCACCACCAAGTATGGGATGGTTCGTACCGATCATATTCTTTTTATAGCCAGCGGCGCCTTTCATATGTGTAAACCCTCCGACCTCGTTCCTGAGCTGCAGGGACGTTTTCCCATCCGGGTCGAGCTCCATGCCCTTGGCGAAGATGAATTTTTTCGGATTCTGACCGAACCCAGGAATGCACTGATTAAACAGTACACCGCTCTTCTTGAAACCGAGGGCATAACCCTTGAGTTTGAGGAAACCGCTATCCGGGAGATGGCAAAGATCGCCGTACACGTCAATCAGAAAACCGAGGATATTGGCGCCCGTCGCCTGCATACCATCATGGAACGGGTACTTGATGAGATCTCATTTGACGCCCCGGAGCGCGACCATGATGTTTTTACGATAACCCCTGAATATGTCCGCAGGCAACTCTATGATATCTCGGAAAATGAAGACCTGAGCCGTTATATCCTGTGACCTGACCTGCTATTATTCTTGTACCTATTTGGGCCGTGCTTCAATTTGCCCTAAACTATGAACTGTACCTTATTTTTTTGAGTTTTTACCATGGAATTACGGATCGAAGATGAACTGAAATATTGTCCCGGGTGCCGGGATGAGTATCGAGCGGAAATTGAAACATGTGCAGCCTGTAATCTGCAGCTGCTGACCGGGACTGCCATGCGTGCCCTGCTGGAGGAAAAACAGCAGGGCAGAGCCGGGCGCAGTACGGAGATCAGCCCGGATGACGAGCTGGTTGATATCCGCAAGGGACCGGTCATGCAGATGAAGGAACTGCAACAAGTGCTGGCTGCTCAATCACTGCCGTCGTTGACGGTTAAAGAGGCCAGCGGATGCGGTAAAGGCTGTTGTGGTACGGATCTTGTCCTGCGTGTCCGCATGGCGGACATTCAGGACGTGATGGCCATACTGGAAGAAGAACATATTCGTTCCACCGGCCTGTCGGATCACGATACAAGCCATGCCGGTGCAGTGTTCAATACCCACGCCGAGCAGGCAACCTGTCCGGCCTGCGGTTGTACTTTTCCGACTACGACACCGACCTGCCCGGACTGCGGTCTCTGCTTTGCTTGATGATCCAGTTATTCGTTAATGCTCGGTTTTTCGGCTGTACTGACCATAGCCGGTGCCTTTTCTTCTTTTAACCTCGGTTTTCTTCATTTGAACCTGAAGGGCATCCGCTCCGCAGAGTCCGGTAATGGATTGGAAAAAATTCGGATCCGGTCTGATGGCCATATCTTTAAGTATTTCAATGTCCACCTCACCGCGACCGTCAAAATGAAGGGTGAGGTGAACCGGAACCTTGCCGTGAAAGCTGTAGAGCATTTCCTTGAGTTGTTCCATGTGCCGACGGGATGTTTTTCCTGCCTGCAGGCGAATGCGGGTTACCTCGGTATATTTTTCCAGAGCATCGGAAAGCCGGTCAATGGACTGGGCAATAATTTTGGCACCCCGCTCACCCTGCTGGATCGTTCCCAGGACAATAAGCGGTTCCTCGCCGCCGAGCAGATGCGAACAGTCGGCAAAGGTTGACGGAAAAACGATAACCTCGACACTTGAGCTCATGTCTTCCAGTACCGTAAAGGCCATGCGGTCACCCTTCCTTGATTTATGCTCCTTGACCTGTTGGATCAGGCCGCCAAGACGCACGGCCTGGCCATCCTGCCAGGAATCCAGTTTGTCGATGTCGGTGTCGATCAGCCGTTTAAGATCATCTATGACCGATTCCAGGGGATGGCCGGTCAGGAAAAACCCAACAGTTTCCTTTTCATAGGCAAGCTTCTGCAGTTCTGGCCAGTCCTCACTGTCGGGGAGATCCACCGCATTGCCGGTTTCCTCCTGGTCGGCCTGACCGGTCAGGGCAAACAGGTTCATCTGACCGCTGAGACGGTCGCGCTGCACGGCTTTGGCCTGATCGAGGGCTTGGTCAAGGACGTCCATGTATTGAGCCCGTCGCCCACCCATGGAATCCAGTGCCCCGGCTTTGATCAGGCTTTCAATAACCTTGCGGTTCACCCGTGCAGAGTCGATGCGGCTGCAGAAATCACCCAGCGATTTGTAGGCGTCGTTTTTTTCCCGTTCCTCAATAATAGAGACCAGTGCTGCTCCACCCACATTTTTCACCGCTGCCAGCCCGAACCGGATGCGGTCGTTGATAACGGTGAAGTCATCGAATGATTCATTGATATCAGGCGGAAGGACGGCAATGCCCATCTGCTTGCATTCATTGATGTATTTAACTACCTTGTCGGTGTTGTCCACGTCGCAGGAGAGCAGGGCGGCAAGAAACTGAGCCGGATAATGGGCCTTGAGATAGGCGGTCTGATAGGCGATCAAGGCATAAGCGGCCGAATGGGATTTATTAAAGCCATAGCCGGCAAACTTGGCCATCAGGTCAAAGATATATTTTGCCTTGTCTTTGGGTATTTCGTTTTTGGCTGCCCCGGCCATGAATTTTTCCCGTTCCTGTTCCATGACCTCCGGGATTTTTTTACCCATGGCCCGGCGGAGAATATCGGCATCGCCTAGGCTGTAACCGGCCAGGATATTAGCTATTTTCATAACCTGCTCCTGGTAGACAATGACTCCGTAAGTTTCCTCAAGAACGGATTTGATCTGGGGCAACGGGTACTCGGGAAGCTGACGGCCGTGTTTGGTTTCGACAAAGGTGTTGACCATGCCGGAGTCAAGCGGGCCGGGGCGGTACAGTGCAACCAGGGCGATCAAGTCGGAGAACTGTTCCGGTGCCATATTGATCAACAGTTCGCGCATACCGTCACTTTCAAGCTGAAAAACGCCTAGACTGTCTCCCCGGCAGAGCAGGTCATAGGTCTTGGGGTCATCCATGGCAATTTTTGTCAGATCCACCTCAATTCCGATGTCCTGCTTAATCAGTTTGAGGGCACGATCTATGACCGTCAGGGTTTTGAGGCCAAGAAAATCAAACTTGATCAGTCCGGTTTTCTCGGTGTACTTCATGTCGTATTGGGTGATGACCTCTTTGTTGGGGCCAACGCAGAGCGGCAGGTATTCGACCATGGGCTTGGGCGAGATAACAAC
>CAZPXI010000006.1:0-29904 GCA_964590715.1 uncultured Desulfobulbus sp. | reverse complement strand
GATAATAGTTGCGCTGGGTGATGGCCATTTTCTTTTTGACCTTGGCGTGAATATTTTTTTCAAGCTCGGACAGCTCGATTTCTCTGAAGATCACCTCAAGGACGCGGGTGATGCGGCCGACCACTGAAGTCAATTCAAGTATTCCCTGTTTCTCTGCGGTTTTCAGCTGCAGATGAGAACAGATCAAATCGACAAGCCTGGAGGGATCTTCAATTGCAGTTACCGATTTCAGAACCTCTTTGGGCAGCTTCTTGTTCTTCTGGGCATACTGATCAAATGCACTTTTCAACTCACGAACATAAGCCGGGAGCTCATGACTCTCACCATCCGCATCGACCAGCTCTTCCACCCGAACCGAAAAGAAATCCGCACCCTCAAGCACAGCCGTTGTCGCAGCGCGGCGCTTCCCTTCCACCAGGGCCTTGATGGTTCCGTCCGGCAGCCGAAGCAGCTGCATGACCGAAGCCAGCGTACCTACAGTATAGAGATGCTCAGGCGCAGGATCGTCAACCTTGGAATCCTTCTGGGTTACCAGAAAAACAAGCGAACGGTCTTCCATGGCTCGCTCCAGGGCATGTATGGATTTTTTGCGTCCCACAACAAGAGGGGCAACCATACCTGGGAACAGAACAATATCCCGTAAAGGCATCAAGGGATAAACATCAGGGGTAAAATCACTCATATTTTTCGTCTATTGCAATAGTGTTGAATATATCTTGAAAGTAATCGGACAGACGCAAAAGGCATCGGTCTCAAACAAGAGTCGGCTGCAGGCGGTGAAGGCACCGGGCAACCGGCTGGGAATGTCCGGGCAGGCAGACCTGTGATACTCCGCCTGGAAAACACAGGTTCTGGTATGCGAGCCGGTTTGGTACGTGTGACCGCTGCAGAATACCTCTCAACAGTTACGCACTTTTTTTCTTTTTGCTGTTCTCGTACAGAATGACAGGGTACTCGCCATCAAGAATGACCTGTTTATTGATCAGGCATTCCGTAGCGTGCTCATCGGAAGGCAGCTCGTACATCACATCGAGCATGGCCTCTTCCATAACCGAGCGTAAACCACGGGCACCGGATTTGCGCTCAAGAGCTTTTTCAGCTATAGCCTGCAGGGCTCCTTCGGTAAAACGAAGGGCTATCCCCTCAAACTCAAAGAGTTTCTGGTATTGCTTGGTCAGAGCATTTTTCGGTTCCTTGAGAATTCTGATCAGATCGTCTTCCTCAAGCTCTTCCATGGTGGCAATGACCGGCAATCGGCCGACCAGCTCGGGGATAAGACCGAACTTGAGCAGATCCTCCGGTTGAATTCCGGCCAGGATCTCGCCGATGCTCTTCTTACTTTCACCCACGACCTTGGCGCCGAAACCAATTGCCTTGGTCCCGGTTCTCCGCTTGATGACCCCGTCAAGGCCGACAAAAGCGCCACCAACTATAAAGAGAATATTGGAAGTATCGATCCGGACCAGTTCCTGCTGCGGATGTTTACGTCCGCCCTTGGGCGGAACCGAGGCCATGGTTCCCTCGATAATCTTGAGCAATGCCTGCTGCACACCTTCTCCTGAGACATCACGGGTCAGGGAGGCGGAATCGGATTTGCGGGCAATCTTGTCAATCTCATCGATATAGATGATGCCACGCTCGGCCGCTTCCACATCGTAATCGGCTGCCTGCAGCAGGTTGACCAGAATATTTTCGACATCATCACCGACATAACCGGCCTCGGTCAGGGTGGTGGCATCGGCAATGGTGAACGGAACATTGAGGGTTCGAGCCAGGGTTTGAGCGACAAGTGTCTTGCCGCTGCCTGTGGGGCCGATCAGGATAATGTTGGACTTCTGCAGCTCGACATCATCGGAAAAGTTTTCGGCCTGGGAGGCAATACGCTTATAGTGATTGTGAACCGCCACCGAAAGAACCCGTTTAGCATACTCCTGGCCGATGACGTACTCGTCAAGATGTTCGCTGATCTCTTTGGGCTTGAGAACCCTGCCCGGGCCTTTGTCCCCTTCACCTTCCTCTACGGAATCGATGACGATCTCATTACAGAGATCAATGCATTCATCACAGATATAAACGTTAGGCCCGGCAACAAGTTTGCTTACCTCGTCCTGATTTTTCCCGCAAAAAGAGCAGGAGCAGGAAACGGATTGTTCATCATGATAGTCGTCACTCATGATTCATTCTCCTGATCGATTTCCTTCCGGCTGGTCAAAACCTTATCGATAATACCGTATTTGCGGGCCTGTTCTCCACTCATGAAGTTGTCACGTTCGGTATCATTCTGTACCTTCTTGACGGTCTTGCCGGTATGGAAAGAAAGGATTTTGTTCAGATCACTGCGCATACGAAGGATTTCCCTGGCATGAATATCAATATCCGTGGCCTGGCCCTGGAACCCGCCCATGGGCTGATGAATCATGATCCGGGAATTGGGCAGGGAAAAACGTTTACCCTTGGCCCCGGCCGCAAGCAGCAGGGCTCCCATGGAGGCAGCCTGCCCCATACACAGAGTAGCGACATCGGAGCGAATGTACTGCATGGTATCATAAATGGCCAGTCCGGCAGTCACCGATCCTCCGGGCGAGTTAATATAAAAGGTGATATCCTTATCCGGATCATCGGCCTCAAGGAAAAGCAGCTGGGCAATAATCACACTGGCTACATCATCGGTCACCTGGGAGCCGAGAAAAATAATGCGTTCCTTTAATAAACGCGAGTAGATGTCAAAGGCCCGCTCACCGCGCGGGCTCTGTTCGACAACCATGGGAACAAGGTTCATATATGCTTCTCCACTGGAATGGACAGGAAGTTTCTAATTAAAAAAAACTTATGCAGTTTCTTCGGCAGCTGCCTCGATAAACTTTGCATTATCCCGCAGAAACTGCAGAATTTTTTCATTGAGCAGCTCATTAATAAACGGCAGCACCTCTTCCCGGCGCTTAAAGTAGCTCTTCACCTCGGCTACCGTCATATTGTACTCACTTGCTATCCGCTTATAGCCACGTTCAATGTCCTCGTCCGCCAGCTTGATCTCTTCGACCTCAGCCACTTTTTTCAGCAGAAAGTCACCACGAACCCGTTTTTCAGCAACCGGCTTGTTATTCTCAATCAGGTCTTCGAGTTTGATACCTGCTGACTCCATGGTCAAGTTGCTGCGCTTAAGGTGTTCCTCGGTCTGTTTGACCATTTCCTGTACTTCGTACATGACAAGCCGTTCCGGAACTTCGAACTCATTGAGTTCGATCAGCTTCTGCATGATCCGGTCATCAAGCTCGCCGGCCATTGCCTCTTCCTTGGCTTTTTCAAGGTCGGCTTCAATCTCCTTGCGCAGATCATCCAGGGACGCATGATCCGGATTGATATCCTTTGCAAACTCATCATCGAGTTCCGGTTTGATCCGAACCTTGACGTCTTTGACATCCACCTTAAACTCAACAGTCTTGCCGCCCAGAACCGGATTGGGATAATCACCGGGAAACTCAATTTCATACAGGGTTTTCTCACCCTTTTTCAGGCCCAGGAGCTTGCTCTCAAACTCTTCGCCGAGGCGGTGCTGACCAACATCGATGGAATAATCGGTATTGTGGACTTCCTTCATGGCCTTGCCATTATGGAAACCCTGAAAATCAACAACCACCATATCGTCGTTTTCAATGCCGTGGT
The DNA here is from genome assembly GCA_964590715.1 of uncultured Desulfobulbus sp. GTDB lineage: Bacteria > Desulfobacterota > Desulfobulbia > Desulfobulbales > Desulfobulbaceae > DRLX01. Next base: position 26,241 of record CAZPXI010000006.1, on the reverse strand, counting down.
CGTCATCGGCGGACTTGAGCGCTGCCTGACCGCGACGCAATTCCTCAAGTTTCTCGTCCACTTCGCTTTCACTTACATCGGTTGCCGGTCTTTCAACCTCAAGCCCCTTATACTCGGACAATTCAAAGACAGGCTTGACATCAACCATGGCAATATAGGAAAAGGTACCTTCATCGGTAAAGCTGTGCTCTACAATCTCAGGATGAACGACGGTATCAAGGCCTTCCTTTTCAACCGCATCAAAGTAGGTCTCCTGGACCAGTTTTTCGCCAACCTCGGCCCGTACCTGATCCCGATAATTTTTTTCCAGTACGGTACGCGGAACCTTACCCCGTCGGAATCCCTTGATATGCACATCTTTTTTTAATTTATTGTACGCCTTATCCAGTGCTTTACTCACATCTTCCGACGGAAGTGTAATAGTCAGCTTTCGAGTCAGTTCACCTACGCTTTCAACGGCAATATCCATGGAAACAACGTCCTTTTCGTCATTGTCTGTTCATATGAGCAGAGCATTTATTCTTTTTTTGCCATACCGAACCGGCCGGTTGACAATAAACTATGTCGTTTATGGTGCGAGAGGGGGGAGTTGAACCCCCATGCACTCGGTGCGCTGGATCCTAAATCCAGTGCGTCTACCAGTTCCGCCACTCTCGCGCTGAACATTAACAAATAACCAGTTTACGACAATTCGTCAAGTACAGCCTCGACCCGGATCGTACTATTTTCCCGACAAACCCTGGAAAAACCCACTTAAAAATACCACAACAGCGAAAACATGGTTTCCGTAATCGGCCCGGCAAATTCCTGTTCTCTGGTTATCCTCAGTCGCATGGAAAAATCGCTCGAGATATCCACCGACTGGCTAAATGCAACCGACCAGAGCCACCGGTCCCGGCAAAAAAACGAATACCCGGCCCGGGCCTGAACAATACCGTTCCACCAGTCCAGACTGGAACGAAGTCCGACAACCGGACCAAGAGCCGTATTCAAGCCGTCTGCAAACCGATCATTTACCAACAGCTCTCCGATAACCAGACCGTAACCGCTGAGGGAACTCGTCATTTTCATGCTCAAACCAAATCCCGCCATTGCCCTGCCGGTAAGACGGTCACCAACTTCCTGGTAGCGGATTTGATCCAGGCCGACACGCGCCATCCAGGAAACCGGGCGTACCAAAAGGTCTCCGGGTGCAAGAGAGACGATATTGAGCAGGTCAAGGCGCTGCACCCTGAGCTGCTCCTGTTGCGGGTAGTAGCGCAGTCTGGTGGAGAGGAAATCAACTCCGGCCCCGTCGACATACCCGTCACCCGGATCCAACAGGTCATGCAGTACCGGGCGAAAGCCAAGCTCAATAAAAAAATCCCCGTCATCGGTTCCAAGGCTGACTGCCGTTCTGCTTGTCCCGTGCCCCTGGTCCGGCCGGACCACAGGAGGAGAAACAATCACTGGTGGCAAATCAACCTTCAAGCGGTTACGGGCCCGAAGGAGATGCTGAAAAACCAGGGCATGAGCGTCATTTTTACCGGTAGTTATCGCCTGATTATATAAAAAAAGGTCAATGGCGGCCTCAAGTATTTCCGCCTGACCGGTACGGCTCCAGCTGTTCCATAATATCCGGTCTGTCGGCTGACCCAGCACGGAAAACGACTGCACCATTTTCTTTTGAACTTCCGAGAATTTGTCGACCCGACTATGCAGCACCGTTCTCGTTGAAGGCCGATAGTGCACCCCCTGCAGCAGCCCCGGAACAGCCGTCAGGATCCGGATGGTGTCAGCCGGGATCGCAACAAAATGCATCTTTTGTGTCAAATCAAGGGAGGGGCGGGCAACTTCAAGTAGGGCAAGCAGCTGAAATGAACAGTTTTCATCAATAAAAAAATAATCAAAGGAGGCTCTTTTCAGCTCCCAGACATGGAGGAGGAGAAGTTGTGTTTCTTCAGCACTCAAGCCAAGGCGATATTCATAGATATCACGGTTCTCAAGCGTGCCGTAGGACCGAACCTGATCCACATACATTCCAACTGAAAATCGGCCCGGATATCCCCCAAAAAGTCCTTTCAGAGCGTAGCCGATACCAGGTTTTTCATCGGTTACTGCGGCAAAATTTATACTTGGTGCCAACAGGGGCGAACGCCCGTTTTTCTGTTCAACCCGCAACAGGGTGTGGCCGAACATGGATGAAGGATTATTGAGATAGGATTCCGGAAAAATCAGGGTTATTCCAGCCGGATCCATGGCTGTAAGCCACTTCCTCAGATCTGAACAGGGTTGTTGGGGAAGAAGATCGGAATCAAAGGAGAGTTGTTCATTAAGCCACCGGTATCTGGCGGGATACAGGCATTGGGGATGCTCCCCCTCCCGGCCCGGCTCAACGGCTTGAAAAAAGGAGTTCAGGGTCAAGGATCCTTCAGCGGCCGGATTGTGGCTGCCGTCGGGGCTGATAAAAAAATCCGGAGAATCGATACGGCTTTTTTCATGGTCGCCCCGGCCCATATGCAGCAACGCGCGCCACATGGGATCCTGCCAAAGCTGAAGGTTCCGGGCACGTTCCTGGAGCTCATGTTGATATCCGCCACCCTCCTCTGCACAACAGAAGGATGCGGAGCACAAAAGGCCGGACAGAAAGATGAAAAACAGACTCAACCCAGGCAGGCGACAATCCTGGAAAACAGCTGTCACTCCATTGTTCAGCGTCCTAATTCCGGATCAACGGCCATGGCATGATTGAGACGGGCCAGCATCAGAGCCGCGTCTGTCTCAGGGGTTGCATACAGAACTGCATACCGCTCCCTGGTCAGGGCAAAGAAACGATCTTCATCAGCCGGAGACACATTCAGCAACACGGCAAGGGCCGCTAAATGTTCGCCTTCACCGACGGCCATATCCGCCTGTACTCCGGCAAAATTCTCTTTGGTAAACTGTTCAGTCTGTGCAGTACTGTTACTCTTACCTGGGGTTGAGGAAGAGGTGGTATCACTTGTCGAGTTGACCGTTTTATCGATGGTCTTGGTTGAACTTTCCGTCGGCGCCGAAGTGGTGCCGCAACCGGTGAGCGCAAACGACAACAGAGCCAGACCGATAAAACTAATTAGAGTATGCTTCACAACTGAACCTCTCGGGAGACAGGAAACTTTTGACATAAGAAGTTGTATCATATCTGATCAACAGGATTCCTGTCAAGACCTGGCCGCCCTGCCCAGCCGCTGCCGGACCGCATTTTTTTTCACTAACAGTTCATTCAGGACAACAAATCACCATAAACTCTGGCCGGTAACTGTGCAGGAGTGTCCATAGATTTGGAGTCTCGTTCCGTGAGGTGCTCCTGAACAGTTACCTTTTTCCCTTCTTTTCTCGCTTGCATCTTGCGCAATTATATTGGACTCATTATATATATTCCTTACTTCACCGCGGTACAGTTCAGCTGTACCGTTATCTTCAACAACAGGAATGCACATGAAACATTTAGTGATTGCCGCACACTGCCTGCTTTTGTCGGCCACGCCGCTGATAGCCGCGCAGCATGCAGGGCCAGGGAACACGTTAAACTGGAATGTCCAGCAATCGTGGAAAATGGACGCAGAGCCTCTTGACTTCGTCCAGTCGCTGGATAATAAAAAAGTTTTTGTCCTGGGCTCAGACAGTAAAGTACACATCTATACGCCCACCGGAACGCAGCTGGGGTCAATTCCGGTTGACAAAAACACCACCGCCATCGATATTGCTCCCCGGGGTGAAATGCTGTATCTGGTCAGCCGAACCGGTAAAAGTTATACCGCCATCGACATCAGCGTTACCCAGAAAATCGACACCACCGGTGCTCCGTTTCTCGGCAACGAAAACGCGCCGGTCACCATGGTCGTTTTTTCGGACTTTCAATGACCGTACTGCGGCAAAGTTCAGCCGCTTCTCGAGCAGGTGCTCGAAATGAATCCGGAAACCGTCAAGCTTGTTTTCAAAAATCTTCCTCTGCGCATGCACAATCAGGCGGAGCCTGCTGCTCTGGCCGCCATCGCTGCCCAGAACCAGGGAAAATTCTGGCAGATGCATGATGCACTGTTCGGGGTAGAAAAACTGACCAAAGAGTCCATTGAGGCGGCTGCCGCATCCATTGGTCTCAACATGGAACAGTTCAAGAAAGATCTGGCCGATCCAGCGACCAAACAGCGGCTCTATAAAGACATGGCCGACGCCAAGAAGGCCGATGTCAGTGGTACACCGACCCTGTTTATCAATGGTCAGCGAGTGAAAAACCGCAGTCTGCCCGCCATACAGGCAACAATTGATCGCGAGCTGAAAGCAGGGAAGTAACCGTTCGTTGAAGCCCTCTGCTGCCCTGAATGCCGATTCCGTTCAGAACCTGGAGTTTAGTGACAACACTATTACCCAGGTTCTGTGCGGTGATCTCAATAAAAACCTCCACACCATCGAACAGGCCGCCAAGGTAACCGTGCAGGCCCGCGGCAGCCAGCTCCAGGTCAGCGGATCAGGCCACTCGGTCGAACTTGCCGCCTCACTGCTCAAACAACTCTACGCACTCATCGGCAAAGGATATCCGGTCTACACCCAGGATATTGCCTTTGGCCTGAAAATTCTTGAATCATCTCCGGCCGCAAAACTTGAAGAGATATTCCTCGACAAGGTCTATATCACCTCCCGCAACCGGGTCATCTCACCCAAGAGTGTTAATCAGAAACGCTACCTGAATGCCATTCGCAACAATGATATTGTTTTCGGGATTGGCCCGGCCGGTACCGGAAAAACCTACCTTGCCGTTGCCATGGCGGTTTCTTCCCTGGCCAACGAGCAGGTCCGCACGATCATTCTGACCCGACCGGCGGTCGAGGCCGGTGAAAAACTCGGCTTTCTGCCCGGTGATCTGGCCCAGAAAGTTGACCCCTACCTGCGGCCCCTTATCGACGCCATAAACGACATGCTTGGTCAGGACAGGGTTCAGGAGCTCATAGAACGGGGTATTATAGAAATAGCTCCCCTGGCATTCATGCGGGGGCGCACTTTAAATAATGCCTTTGTCATTCTTGATGAAGCCCAGAATACAACCCGTGAACAGATGAAGATGTTTCTGACCCGGATCGGTTTCGACTCAAGGGCGGTGGTGACCGGAGACATAACCCAGATCGACCTGCCCGGCCACAGTCATTCCGGCCTGATCGAGGCGGAAAAGATTCTTAACGGCATCCGCGGGATTGCGTTCAGTCATTTTTCCAAATCCGACGTTGTCCGCCATCCCCTGGTCCAGGAAATAATCCAGGCCTACGAACGAAAGAACACCGGCACCAAACCTTCTGCGTAGCCTGTAAACGTATTCATGCTCCCTCTACCCGTCGATTGTCATGCCCGTTCACCTCGTTGACCAGTACCATGATGCCGCCTGCCGGATCAATCCGGCCCTGCTGGAAAACCGGGCCCTGCTGTTGCTGGATCTCCTGCAATGCCGGGAGCAGGTCTTCAGCCTTGTCCTGGTTGATGATTCAGCAATGGCCGAGTATAATCACCGGTACAGAAAAAAAAATACACCGACTAACGTCCTCTCCTTTCCTGCTCGGGACGGGGACGAACAATTCCCCGGTCAGGGGGCTGAACTCGGTGATGTCCTGATCTCGGTCGATACGGCAAAGGTTGAGGCTCGGCGCGAAAACAAATCAATCCATCACCGGTTGACCGAGCTTATCATCCACGGCCTGCTCCACCTTCTGGGTTACGACCATGAACGATCCGAGCAAGAGGCTCTGGCCATGTGGGACCGGGAACAGGAACTCTTCCGTCAACTCCGACACAAGACTAATTCATCCATAGAGAGAAGAACCATGCCGCATCTAGCAATCAATGTCGATCATGTCGCCACAGTCCGTCAGGCCCGTGGAATCACCGAACCCGATCCGGTCCTTGCCGCCGGTATTTGTGAGCTGGCCGGAGCCGAAGGAATTGTTGTCCACCTGCGCGAAGATCGCCGTCACATCCAGGATCGGGACGTACTCCTTTTGCGGCAGACCGTCAAAACCAAGTTGAACCTGGAGATGGGTGCGGCCAAAGAGATCATCAATATTGCTCTGGATCTCAAGCCGGACATGATCACCCTGGTTCCTGAAAAACGCAAGGAACTGACCACCGAAGGCGGGCTCGATATCATTGCCGGTGAAAAAAAGCTGGCCAAAACCATTCAAAAAATGAGCAAAGCCGGGATCCCGGTTTCGATTTTTATTGATCCGGATGCGGCCCAGATTGAAGCGGCCGTCGACGTGGGCGCGACCTTTGTCGAACTGCACACCGGACGCTACTGTGATGCGACCTCGGAAAAAGAACGCGACCTTGAATTCCGTTTGATTGAGCAATCCGCCGAACTGGCCTTTGAATCAGGCCTGCGGGTCAATGCCGGTCACGGGCTTGATTACCTGACCACCGGACGTATTGCCGCCCTGCCGACCATTGAAGAGTTAAGCATCGGCCATGCCGTCATCAGCCGGGCCGTCCTGGTGGGACTGGATCAGGCGGTACGGGAAATGCTTGCCATTGTCAGGCGTCCTTTTCCAGGGCAGTAATCTGGTCGGACTGACCAAGCACGATCATGATGTCTCCGGGCAGAATCATGGTGTCCGGCTTGGGGTTAAACAGCATTTCCCCGCCGTCACGCTTGATCGCTACCACAATAACATCATAGCGCTTTCGGATACCGGAATCCATCAGGTTCTTATTGGCAAAGGAGGCTGATTCCTGCACAAGTATTTCCTCCAACCGCAGCCCCAGCTCTCCGGCATACATTGCCAGATCGATGAAATCGGTGACCGTCGGCCGCAGGAGCAACTGGGCCATACGGCGGGCACCTATATAATAAGGGGAAATCACCTTGGACGCTCCGGCCCGGAGCAATTTGGTCCGAGTGCCCTGGGAACCCGAAGAACGGGCAAGAATAAACAACGATGGATTGAGCCCTCTTGCGGTCAGGGTGATATACAGATTATCCGCATCCGTTGAAACTACGGCAATAAGCCCGCTTGCCCGTTCTATTCCGGCTGTGAGCAAGACATCATCCTCCGAAGCCTCTCCGGCAACGGAGATATAGTCCAGGTTATCGAGTTCTCTGAGTTCTTCCTCATCCCGCTCAATCACAACAAACGGGCGTCCGGCATCGGCAAGAATCTCACCGATGACCTTGCCGATACGGCCGAATCCGCAAATGATGAAGTGATCATGGAGTCTGGCAATCTTCTTGTCCATCTTTCTCCTCTCGAGAATTTTCTGCAAGCTTCCTTCAACCATGACTTCGGTTATCTTACCAAAAGTATACATAACCAGCCCGGCCCCGGCAAAAACCAGAAAAACGGTAAACACCTTCCCTGCCGGATATATGGGAACCATGTCACCGTAACCAACCGTGGCTATGGTGATAATGGTCAGGTACATTCCGTCCCAGAAGGTTGTTTTTTCCAGGATCATATAGCCAAAAGTCCCGCCGAATATAATAATAAAAAAAAGGCTGAGAACAATGGCGAGTTTTCGTACGCTCTTACGTATTTTAAACTTCAGGGGGTAATCCTTTCTCAATAATGATCAACAACAGGCCCGGGATACTCATCCTCCGGGCCCGGCACATAAATGGATAAACCAGCATAGCTGGATCGGATTCTCAGGTCACAGCTACAACCATGACACCGCTTCGCTGCTATGAAAAAAGCCCGTAAGGACTTAGTCTTGTAGGTCTGCTTGAGTGAAACGAAAGCGGACAGCCACCCCCGGTACCGCCTAACCGGTTCAGGCAGCCATCAGTTTATTGTCTGCTTTCGCGTAGCTCAAGCAGACCTACAGAACTTAGCCCTGAGGGCTATTTTAAGATAAACTTGACGACGAGATTATTCACTTTTCAACCATAGCATATCCTGCCGGATTATTGCCATGCTTAACCACCTGCAATCGTTTCTTTTACTTATAATCAAAACAATGTCTGCCGGTTTCAATGCTTACGCTCTCATGGCTTGTCATGCAGGAAGACAGGTATTTATAAAAAGCATACCGCTTTATCCGGCAATCCAATTGACAAAATCATTCGGGTAATGATAATATGGCGCGCATTGCCCGGATGGCGGAACTGGTAGACGCAAGGGACTTAAAATCCCTCGGCACTTGCGGCTGTGCGAGTTCGATTCTCGCTCCGGGCACCAGTAAAATCAAGCGGTTAAGCTGATATTCGGCTTAACCGCTTTCTGTTTTAAGCCAATTTAATTCCATACGAATCCATACCTCTTGCAAAAGATGGCTTTAATATGTGGTAATCATAATCCAAAAACAAGACCCGGATGAGCTGACCGAATTCCTGCTCTACACCATGCCGGATGGCAAGGTGAAGGTGGATTTTTTTTTCATCAAGAGAACATCTGGCTCACCCAGAAAAGAATGGGGGAGCTGTTTGGGCGAAATATCTCGCCCTACCCAGTGTGGAGATGTCAAGTATGCGGGTGGCGGAACGAGTGGCCCATGGTGGCCATAATATTTCAGCAAAAGACATTGCCAGACGTTTTCCACGCAGCCTGCGGAACCTGCTGACGGATTACAGCCATAAGGCAAACCGAACCCGTTGTTTCATGAATAGCGACGAGACCCCGAAGCTGATCTTTGAACAGCAGAGCAACATCGTATAATATTACAAAATGATAACGTGAAAACAAACCTGGAGTAGAGTAAAAACGAAATGCCATTCTAATTGGCGAAAGCGGCAACCTTCATTTCGACATCGTGCAAACCGTAGCCGGTACAATGTATCCTGACCGCCAGTCAAGGAGACAGAAAGTTACTGCTGTAATGCATACCAGAGCCATGGCAAATATTCTCCTTATTGAAGACGACACAAAGACAGCTGAGTTTATCAGTGCCGGCCTTACGGCGGAGGGCTTTACAGTCCATCATGTTGCAGATGGCAGGGCCGGACTGAATCGTGGGCTTACTGATTCTTTTGACGCTGCTGTTGTTGATATCATGCTGCCCAAGCTTGATGGATTGAGCATGGTGGAACAGCTGCGCTCCTCCGGATCAACCATGCCCGTCCTCTTTTTGAGTGGTCGAAAAACCGTTCAGGATCGCCTTAAAGGATTCAAGGCCGGAGGGGATGATTATCTGGTCAAACCTTTTTCCTTTGCCGAACTTGTCGCCCGTCTGCATGCACTCCTGCGCCGCAGCCAACCTGTTGCCGAAAAAACACTTCTTATTGCCGGTGGGCTTGAACTTGATCTCCTTGCCAGAAAGGTCTATCGAGATGGTGTAGAAATTGAACTGCAACAACGTGAATTCAATTTACTTTCGTATCTCATGCACAATAAAAACAGGGTTGTCTCGAAAATGATGATCCTGGAGCAAGTCTGGGGCTACGATTTTGATCCCCAGACCAATGTCGTTGAGGCCTGTGTCTGCCGATTGCGGGACAAAGTTGACCTGGGCGGTGCGCATCGACTGCTCCACACTGTACGAGGAGTAGGTTATGTGCTTGACGAAAACAGGTGAACATTGATGTTCCGTACCGTTTGCCTGCGACTGACCCTTTGGTATACCCTTCTTTTCGGGCTTCTTTCCCTGGGAGCCTTTCTGCTTGTCTATATTCATATTGCCCACGGTCTGCGCCTGCGGACCGATGACCAGCTGCGGGCAACGGTACGTGAATTTGTCCAGACCCGAAAAGAAAGAGGACTGATCGGGTTACAGAACGAATTTAATCTTGAAGCTGCTGCAACAGGTAAGGAGAGAATCTTTTTCCGTTTGCTTGATCAAAACGGCGGCCGGGTGGCGAGTTCGGATCTCTCCTCCTGGACGGCTCTTCCCAGCGCAATTTCTCTTTTACCTGCCGGTGCAACGGCCCTGATCACCCGAATACAACTGCCGGGACACAGCCGACCGGTTCGAGTACTCACGACTCGTCTTGACGATGGTTTTCTGCTGCAGACAGGGTTGACCTTACAGGACAATGATCAGGTGCTGGAATCGTACAGAGAGACATTTTCAACAGCCTTTTTACTTATCCTTATTCTTGGCGGTATCGGAGCTTTTTTTATTGCCCGGAGAGCCATGGGTGGGGTCAAGGAGGTAACCGAGGCGGCTGCGCGAATAGCGGCCGGCAATCTTGAACAATCCATCAGCAGCGGGAACAGGGGGAAAGAGATCGAAACCCTGGCCACCGTGTTTAACACCATGCAGGAAAGGATTGCCGGGCTGATTGATGAGTTAAAAACAGTCATCAATAACGTCGCCCATGATCTGCGCATGCCCATAACCAGAATACGTGGTGTGGCCGAAACTACCCTGACCGGGGATGCGGCCCTCTCTCATTACCAGGACATGGCCGTGACGGTTATCGAAGAAAGTGACCGATTGGTCGTCCAGATTAATACCATCCTGGAACTTGCAGAAATTGATGCTGGGCTCAAGGTCATGCCTCTGGAAAAACTCAATCTGACCCAGGTAGTTCAAAAAGCGGTTGAACTGTATCAACCGGCGGCTGAAACAAAAAAAATATCCTTGCAGCTGAAATTTTCCAGTACGCATTGCCTCATTGACGGCAATCTGCCCGCTTTGCAAAGACTGCTGGCAAACCTCCTTGATAATGCAATCAAATTCACCCCGGCCCTTGGAAGGATCTCAATCACCCTTACGATGGAACAGAAAAAGATTCTGCTTGGTATTGCCGATAACGGCCCTGGTATTCCTGCAGAAGAGCAAAATCGAATATTTGATCGGTTTTACCGGGGAGATATCAGCCGTTCTTCGGCCGGAAGCGGCCTGGGACTTGCTTTGGTTCAATCAATTGTTCAAGCCCATCATGGAACAATAACGGTTGAAAGTGACGGCAATAGCGGCAGCAGTTTTCTGATCAACTTGCCGGTAACCAAATAAGTCGGTGTAACAAAATTTCAAGATGAAAAATGAATACAAATCTTCTTCTACTGGTGTTGTTGGGATCCGCCATTGTGTTCCTTGCCGGATTGGCCTGATATAAGGCCTGGTTTGATAACAGAACAAAACGCAATAAACTGGCAAAACTTGCCGGGAAAATTTCTGCTGTACAATATAGAAATATTCTTTCAGGTCGGTGTAATGGCTTTGCATTCACAATGGAATACCATGAGGGATACGATGAATATGAAATGCCGGGAATGCGGATAACCTTTGCAGCCACTCTTCCCGGTACCCTGTTCATCTGTAGAAATAATTCCCTCAATCGAATTATAAAAAAAATCGTTCAAGGAAAAATTTTTAAGACCGGTGACTCTACGTTTGATCAGCAATGGTCTCTCTTCAGCCTTTGCTCCGACTTTTCCCAACAGTGGCTTAAGACTCTGAAGAGCACCGTGGACTCGTTGATAAGCTGATGCATACAGGTTGCAGCGTAGTAAAGATAGAAAAACCAGGGATCACGGTCCAATGGTATACCTTGAAACCTTCGGCAGCGATTTCTTTGATGGAATCACAGTGAATAAAAAATACCCTGGATATGTTAGCGAAAATTGCCCTCTCATTGACAGCTCTGCATCCGGTTGAAAAACGCGAAGAAGAGATAATAATCCGGTAAGATTACCAAATGATAATGTCCGGATAATCTTCCGGTAAGGTTGAGGTGGTAGGTTGTAGTCATCACAAATAAACGATGACTACAAAAGGAGCACACCATGAACCTCGAACTTTTCTTACAGCTGCATGCCGGAGCCGGGAATCAGCCGATACTTGATTTTCTATCCGTTACGGCTGCGGAAATCAGCCCCTACCTCGTTATAGCCTGTATGGCGCTGTTCTGGTTTGTCACCGATCATAAGGGGAAACAAATACTCCTTGAGGTGACAGCGGTGGTTGTTCTGGGGTTACTCATAAATCAGTTGATTACACTGTTTTATTTCCATCCTCGACCCTTTATGATGGATCTCTGCACACCGCTTATTCCTCATGCACCAGAGACCTCTTTTCCCAGTGATCATGCGACACTGCTGTTTTCCGCATCACTGCCCCTTCTCTTTCAACCAGAATGGCGTAGACAGGGAGGTTTGTTATTTTTTTTCGCCCTGGCAGGTTCATGGGGACGGATCTACACAGGACTTCATTTTCCTTTTGACATTATGGGGTCTTTTGCCGTAGCCTTGGCGAGTGTTTTTATTATGGCCTCTGCGCGCAGTCGCTTACTTCCGATCTATGACAAGATTATTTTCCTCATCGACCGGGCTCAATCTCTTGTTGTAAGGAAGAGAAGGGTGTCTTCATAAAAAAAGCTTTGCTTTAATTTTTTCATGAAATTTTAAGGAGTAATATAGTGGGAATCCTACATGACGTCATCAACTGGATAGTCCAGACAGTCGGCCACTGGGGATATCCTGGCATCATCGTAATGATGTTTCTTGAGTCCTCTTTCTTCCCCTTTCCCAGTGAAGTCGTAGTTCCTCCCGCCGGCTACCTGGCAGCAAGAGGCGAGATGTCCTTGACCCTGGTGATTCTGGCCGGAATTTTCGGCAGCCTTTTTGGGGCGCTATTCAACTATTGGCTGGCGGCTGTATGGGGACGCCCTTTTTTCGAAAAATATGGGCGCTATGTATTGGTGAGTAAAAAGAGCCTGGATAAGGCGGATCATTTTTTTGCCAGCCATGGACATATCTCCACCTTTATCGGTCGACTGCTGCCCGGTATCCGGCAATATATCAGCCTGCCCGCCGGAATTGCCCGCATGAACCTGCCCCTGTTTGCCACTTTTACCGGCTTGGGTGCCGGCCTCTGGACAATAATTCTTGCCTTGGTCGGCTATTACATCGGCAACAACCAGGAACTGGTCAACCAGTATCTACACCAGATAGCACTTGGTATCGGCGGATTTTCCATGTTCTTGATTATTGGTTATCTCCTTGTTAAAAAAAGACAACTTGTTGCTGGTTGATGCCGGACTTGTCAATCCGGTTCAGGTCAGCACGGCACGAAAAATGGGTGAAGAGCAGGTTATGGCCGTTGATTTGAATAACACCCTTTACAGTGACAGGCGGCGCCGGTGCCGAATTAGGGGGTACTGACCCGGAACACTATTTCTATCATTACATCAAGGTCAAGGTGAGTCCCGATGGAGTGCAATATCAGGTGGAAAAAATCGGCAAACCATTTTCCAATATCGTCTCACTCTTCGTCCATAATCTCAGCGAATTCAGCCATAGTTACCTGAAAGCTCACCGGGATTATTTTTTCCTGCTTCTCGACATTGCAGGACTGGTAATTATCCAATGGCAATCATTGCAGGAGAAAAAATAATGCATACACGCAACCAGAAAGCACAACAATGGTTGGATCAAATTGTTCTACTAATGTACAAATTTCACCATTTTTTCGTAGTCGTCATCCAAGCATGTTATGAATCACGTTTTCTACATCATTGTATCGGCAAGATAAGACGATTTTTACTGGTTCATTTCCGCCAGGACTATATCCGGCAGCAACTCACAATTCGGGCAGGTACCTGTCGCCAATGCGGAACCTGTTGTAATCTGCTTTTTACCTGTCCGATGCTCACCAAGGGCGGCAGATGCTTTGCCTATGGTACTTGCCGCCCCGGGGCCTGCAAGGTTTTCCCCATCGACAAACGAGATATTGCAGAGGTGGAGTTGTGCGGGCATCATTGCGGCTATAGTTTTGATACTGAAAAAAATGATTAGCCTTACGACACGCAAACACCGCGCCAGCAGGGGCTAGCATGGGGTTATAACGAGAGAACGGCGACAGGGAGAAACATGAACGCAACCACCGTCGCATATCCTTTATGCCGTCAGTTCACTGGAACTCGGTCACGCCACCAGAACCCTGCCGGTCATTCGATATTTTTTAAAAAAAACTGACAAGTCGGTGTGCTGTCTCATGGCAACGCCCTGCACTTTCTTGAGCAGAAACTCACCGGCGACGACATTACCTTATTGATTATGAGGATTATCCCAAGCTGGAACGGGGTACCGGTATTGCCTTCTTTTTCTACCTGCTCACTGACCTGATGCGAACAACACTCCTTATCCGGAAAGAAAGGGCATTTATTCACCGCCACCAGGATAGGTATGATTGTATTCTTGCCGATGGCCGGTACGGTATCTGTTCCAGGACAATTTCTTCCTTTTTGATCTCACACCAGATCTCTTTTATCATGCCAAAAGGGTTGGGGCTGTTGGGAGCGCTTGTTGACCGAGTCAACCTTTTTTAATTGATAAAGCTGTCAAATACAGTGGTATAAAAAGATATGCTTCCATTGCCGGTTTATATGTGCGAACCATGGGCAGGATCTACGTCAAATATATCCTTATCTGTTTTTTCTCCTTGTCCTGATTACAGATGGCCTGCTGGAATATTTGTATCAAAAAAAACAACGGATAGCTGAAAGTTAAACACATTTATCAGGATAACCTGATGCACGAATTCCTCATTAACCTGACCACCTGGATTACCAGTCATCCCAATCTGGCCGGGTTCGCGATTTTTCTCACCTCCTTTACCGAGTCACTGGCCTTTGTCGGCCTCCTCATGCCCGGTGCCGCCCTGATGTTAACCGCAGGTGCCCTGATTGCTACCGGGGCCCTTCCTTTCTGGTCAACCATGGCATGGGCGGTCTGTGGCGCGGTGCTTGCCGATGGGTTGAGTTTCTGGTTAGGTCACAGGTTTAAAGATCATATCCGTTCCTTCAGCCTGTTTGTCCGATATCCTGATGTGTTGACTCGGGGAGAAGATTTTTTCAAGCGCCATGGCGGCAAGTCGGTTTTCTTTGGCCGCTTTGTCGGTCCAATCCGCCCGGTAATACCCATTGTTGCAGGAATGATGGGCATGGGCCATACACGATTTACACTTTACAACATTCTCTCCGCCCTTGGCTGGGCTCCGGCCTACCTGCTGCCGGGAATGGCCTTTGGTGCCTCCCTGTCCCTGGCCGGTGAAGTGGCCGGAAGGCTGGCTATTCTGTTGTTTTTTTTAATGCTGCTCTGCTGGCTGGTCTTCAGCGTTTTTCGCCGAGGGTTCCTTTTTCTGCTCAACCATTGGCCTGCATGGGAGACAAAACTTATCAGCCGGATCAATGATTCTCCGGTTCTACAGCGCTGGTTAGGCGGATTCTTTGATAAAGACAGCTCACTGCTCAGACCGCTGATCCTGCTGGTCATTATTTTTATAGCAGCAAGCTGGCTCTTTTTAGGTGTGACCGAAGATGTACTGACCGGTGATCCCCTGGTCCAGGCGAGCAAGTCTCTCTATCATCTGCTGCAGGGGTTTCGCACGCCCTGGGGTGATATCATCATGGTTGGGATGACCATGCTCGGGGATGCCGCCGTAACCGTCCCTCTTGTTCTGGCGGCCCTGTTCTGGTTGCTGCTGAAAAAAGATCGCTACAGCGCTCTCTTTTTAACTGTTACCACGGCCGTTGGCTTTTTGCTGGTAACCGTTATCAAGCAAATCACAAAAATTCCTCGGCCGGTTGACATGTATGGCGGTGCGGTCCACTGGGCCTTCCCCTCCAGCCACGCAACCATGTCCATGGTGATTTTCGGTTCTCTTGCCATGCTCTGCAGCCGCGAACTGCCGGCGAAAAGACGTTGGCTCCCCTTTGCTCTCGCTCTTTTCCTGATCCTCGGTATCGGCTATTCCAGGTTGTATCTTGGCGCTCACTGGCTGTCCGATGTTGTCGGCGGATTCAGCCTGGGAATGGCCTGGTTGGTTATGATGACTGTTGTGTTCCTGCACGGTAAACGTCCGTGCAGAAGTCAGGGACTGTTTCGTTTTTCACTTCTTGTATTTATCCTGGTGGCCGCAGTCCACTGGTCGACCGGGTTTACCAAGAACCGGATTCGCTACCAACAGCAGCATTCAACCACAGAGATGTCAAGCGCTGCCTGGCTTGAACAGGGCTGGAAGCAGTTGCCCCATTACAGGATTGATCTCGGCGGGGAGAAAGAACAAGTCCTGAACCTGCAGTATGCCGGAAAATCAGAAAACCTGCTGGCTGTGCTTGAACGATCAAGATGGCGGCAGCCAATCCCCTTGACCCCGGCGACAAGCCTGCGCTGGTTGACGGCAAAGCCGATTGTTCATGAGATGCCGATTTTACCCCAGGTCAATGATGGGCGTAATGAGGCTTTATTACTGACACACTCCCTGCCCGGATCAAAGACGAATTTTATGGCCCTGCGATTCTGGCCGGCTGATGTTGTTGTGGATACTTCCACCCCACTCTGGATAGGCACTCTCTCAACAATGCAGCTTCGTAACTACCTCTCTATAATCCATCTGCCCGGAACTGTGGCTACGCTTGCCCCCACGTACCTGCTGCCCTCCCTTTCCGAGATGTATACATCCCTGCATCAGGATGGTCCGAATCCGGTATTGCTGATTGAGGACAAGAGAAACCGGCAACCATGAAAATACCCTTTCTCTCCAGCACTGTTCTCACAGGTATTTCCCTTGGATTAATCTCCTTTTGTACGGATAATATGACCAGTGAATATCCATTAAAATACACAACATAAGGATCCTTTGAAAAATTAGGATTTTCGTTCAAGAACAGGTAAGCAACGACTCCGAGGCATGCGCAAAATTTTACCACAGGAATATGTCTGCCCGGTATATACATAATTCCGAGGCACCGCAATAAGACTGATCTTAAAAGCTAGTATAGACTCTGCGTTGCCCCTGTTTTGCGAGAGCGGAATGTGGCATTGATCTTTGAAAACTAAACAGCAAAATCAAAAGAAATGCCGAATTCAAGGGTACGACCGCTTGATGATCAAAAAAATGTTGACAACTGCAAGGATCGCCCTATATTAATCGTCAAATAGCGATATATGAATAAATAAGAAATAATGACAATGAAAGCATTTATCCGGGTCATGAAGGCCCTATCCGATCCCAACAGGGTACGAGTTTTGAAACTCCTGCAGGAAGGCGAACTCTGTGTCTGTGAGATTCAAAATGTTCTGGGCCTCGCCCAGTCCACGGTTTCCAAACATATGAAGCTTCTTGAAGATGCCGGTCTGGTCGACAGAAAGCGACAGGGCACCTGGATACTCTACAGTCTGGCCGACGGGAGTGAGTCACCGTATGCAAAAACCATGCTTGGAGAGCTTCGTCAGTGGCTGGATGAGGATGAACAGTTGGGTTCAATGCTCAAGGCCCTGCCGAAGGCGGCGGTATTGCGTGACTGTAAGACTAAAAACTAAAGGAATGATTATGGAACCGATACAACCCGCCGGTTGCAGCTGCACTAAAGCTGAAACCACTCCGAAGAACGGAGCACAAAAAAAAGATATCAATATGGGCAAGGTTGTTCTGTTCGGCCTTGTTGGTTTAGCGCTCTGGTACGGGGTCTACAAACAGCTGGAACCGTTCTCTCACTTTTTTGCCTACTCCCTGCTGGGCCTTAAACAGGGCAGTCACCTGGGCGAGTCAATCCAGTTTTTCTTCTATGATACGCCCAAAGTCATGATGCTGCTGACTCTGGTTGTCTTTATTATCGGGATGCTTCGCTCTTTTTTCACCCAGGAACGAACCCGGAAATATCTGGCCGGAAAACGGGAGACGGCCGGCAACGTGATGGCGGCCCTGCTCGGTATTGTCACTCCGTTCTGTTCCTGCTCCGCAGTGCCCTTGTTCCTGGGCTTTGTCCAGGCCGGTATTCCTCTGGGGGTGACCTTTTCTTTTCTAATCGCCGCGCCCATGGTCAACGAAATTGCTCTGGTTCTACTATATGGCCTGCTCGGCTGGAAGGTCGCTGCTTTGTATCTTGGAACCGGCCTGCTTATTGCCATGGTTGCCGGTTGGGTAATCGGTCGATTTAAGCTGGAACACTGGATTGAAGACTGGGTTCAGGAACTGCGGGCCGGTGAGGCGGTGGTGATCGAAGAAAAGCTGACCCTGGCCGACCGGATCGACCGAGGGAAAGAGGCTGTGCGCGATATCGTCGGCAAGGTCTGGATCTATGTGGTTGCAGGTATTGCCGTCGGAGCACTGATCCACGGCTACGTACCCGAAACCCTTATGGCCTCGATTATGGGTAAGGATGCCTGGTGGTCGGTTCCGGCTGCCGTTGTAGTCGGTATCCCCATGTATTCAAATGCCGCCGGTATCGTGCCGGTGGTCGAAGCATTGCTGGGCAAAGGTGCCGCTCTCGGCACGGTGCTGGCCTTTATGATGAGCGTTATCGCCCTGTCCCTGCCGGAGATGGTGATCCTGCGCAAGGTCTTAAAACCAAAACTGATTGCCGTTTTTATTGCAGTGGTCGGCACAGGCATCCTGTTTACCGGCTTTTTGTTCAACATGGTTATATAAACCGGCAACATACCCAACACAGAGCCGTAAAATCGCTACAATTTTATTGTATGGGCGTCACTGCGACTCGGCATCAACCTAAAAAAAATCTGATTACCCGCAATCTCCAGCCTGATGCAAGGGATACCATCGCTGAATACCAAAGGGCATTACGAACTCAACGAGTTTATAATGCATTCACCGGGTTCTGCAATCCTGGTAAACAAGCGATGTTACCCCTATTTGTGACAAGCTGAGCTAGTACGTAATCAGGAAAAACAAACTATTCCAAAAATATCAGAGAGGAGAAAATCATGGAAATTAAAGTATGCGGTCCCGGATGCGCATCCTGTGAGCAGGCACAAAAAGTCGTTGAAACCGCTATTGCCGCCCTGGGCGTAGAAGCTACCATCACCAAAGTAACCGATTTTCAGGAGATCGCTAAACTCGGGATCTTTTCAACCCCGGCAGTGGTTGTTGACGGCGATGTCAAATGCGTGGGTCGAACCCCAAAACAGACCGAAGTCGAAGAATGGATAGGCTGAAGGTCATTGAACACACGTTCCATACGGATACCATGGAGGTTGGATAAAAGTATGTATGATTCAAGGACAAAGGCCCAATCCGTCGCGCTGCCCCTGCTGGTCGCCGGGATCTTGCTATACTGTTGTGTAAGCGCCCAGGCCCGGGATCTGGCGGAGATACTGCAGCAGGTAGAAAAAAACACTCCGACCCTCAAAGCGGCCCATGCAGAAACCGCCGTGCAAAACGCGGTGGCCCGGCAGGCCGGGAGCAACTATTACGGCGAAATTGATGCCCAGATACTAAGCAGCAATTACAACGAAGTACGCATGATTAACCCCATTAGTTACCCTGTAACCATGCAGGAAAATCTTTTTGACGACAACCAGATCGGCTATGGCCTCACCGGCCGTCTGCCCCTGGATATCAACGGCCGAATCACCGCAAAAGTCCATGCTGCAGACAAACAGCTGGAGGCTGCCCTTGCCCGGGAAGGAAATGTCCGACTCCAGGTTTTACATGGTGCTGCCGACCTTTACCACAGCCTGGAAGGTGTCAAAGCCCTGGAAATTGCTTTGGAAAAACAGATTAAGGCATTAAAGGCCCATGTCCAGGTGGCCACAGTTTCTATTGAGGCCGGTCGTGCCGCTCCGGTGGAAAAATTACGCCTTGTTGCCGACATGGAAGCAGTTAAGGGAAAACTTGCAACCCTTCGCGGGCAAGAGCAGGGAATCAGGGCCCGGTTGGCCGCGTTAATGGGCACGGGTTCCTTTTCCGACCAGATTCAACCGGTACCTAGTCCACCAACTCAGGATACCAAGACCACCGGCGACATAACCAACCGGCCTGATGTCAAGGCCCTGCAATCCTCGGGGGAGGCAGCGGATGCCGAGGTAGAAGCCGCTTTTGCCGACCGGTTACCTGACTTAAACCTGAACGGTACATGGTCGAAGAATCAAGGGGTTAGTGGCGACGGCGAGGATACATGGTCCGTGTTTGTCAAGATCCAGGTTCCATTATGGGACGGTGGCGGCCGCAGGGCAGCGGTTTCCCGGGCAGAATCCGGACGAACTGTTGTTCGACACCAGCTTGCTGCGCTGCGATATCAGGCCCAGGCCGATGTAGTTGCCGCACGGGCGGAATTACATGCTGCCAAGGTCAGCTATCAGGCAACCATTGCCGCCGTGAATGCGGCCCGTGAAACTGCACGCATCCAAACCGATCGTTTTGCCGAAGGTAGACTTTCAGCCGCCGACCTGGTCGATGCCGAGGCAGCACTTGCCGCGGCCCGTTCGGGCAGTGCCCTGGCCCTGACCCGCTGGTGGCAGGCCGAAGATCATCTCAGGCGGGCCGTTGGGGTGGAACCCCTTGCCTACGCCACTCCTGCGAAAATGGCTCAGGCTCACGGCTCAACATCGCAGAATTAATAAATAAAAAACATCTCATTAGTAATAAATTAGTAATAAGTAAGAAAGGATTTTTCCATGTCCGCAATAAAAAAACTACTGAAATTTCTGATCCCCCTGCTGATCATCGTGCTTCTTGTCGGCGGTGGTTTATTTCTGCATAAAAAACGCATGGCCAAGCTTACCCATGTACCCAAAGAAACCGTCGCTCCATGGGCACTGCACGTAGCGACGGTCAGTGACGCACCGGTTGATGCCGGTTTTCCGGCCCTGGCCAGGGTCACTACCCGTGAGGAGGTCACCATCATGGCCAGGATTTCCGGAAGAATCCTTGAGATGGGGCCCCGTGAAGGTATCCGGGTGGCAAAAAACACCCTGCTGGTCCGCATTGACACCCGGGAAATTGCAGACAAAATCCGTTCACTGAGCGCCCAGCTCATCGCGGCCCGGGCGGAAACAACCAGGAGCCGAGATGAACTACAGCGGGAACAAAAACTGTTCAAGGACGGCGGCAGCAGCAAAAGTGCCGTGGAATCACGGCGGACCGCTGCTGTGTCCGCAGACCAGAAAGTCAAATCCCTTGAGCATGAAATCAGTTCGCTCAAGGTACAGCAGGGGTATGGTGAAATAACGTCTCCCACGGACGGCATCATTGCCGGCCGGCTGGCGGAACCCGGTGACATGGCCGTGCCCGGCCGGCCGTTGTATAAAATTACCTCAAGTACAGGTGCCCTGGTTCAGGTTGAACTGCCGCAGTCCATTCTCCATGAAGTACACCCGGGTACCCTCATGGTGCTCTATCATAATAATCTGGAAGTGCAAGTTCCCATCAACCGGGTCTTCCCAACCGTCGATGCCCGTGCCTTGGGTTTTGTCGAGACGGATCTTAAGTCCATCCCCTTTGATCTACCGAGCGGCAGCAGGATTGCCTGCCGGGTGATTCTCAAACAGAGCCGAAATACCGTCCGGGTTCCCTACGGCAGCCTGCTCTGCGGTGGCGACAAAACAAAGTGCCGGGTTGCCAGGGTTACAACACAGGACAAGAAGCATGTCATCGGCATGGTGCCGGTGACGGTACGGTTGCGGGGCCATGAAGGAGTTGCGGTAACAGGAGAACTGCAGGCAGGAGAGCTGGTTGTTGTCGCCCATGAGAGCGTACTCCTGCAACTTGATGACGGAGATCCGGTAATCATTGCCAAGGGAGAGCTGCCATGAGCCCCATGGAAAAATTTCTCCGTTTTCCCCATGCCATCATTGCCGTGGCCATGGTCGGGGTGGTGGCCGGGTTGCTGGCGTACGTCAGCCTGCCGATGAACCTGTTTCCCGATACCAACCGGCCCATGGTCTCAGTCGTGACCGAGTGGCCCGGTGCGGCGGCAAACGACGTAGCCACCGATGTAACCCATCCCATTGAGGTGCGGCTTTCCGCCATTGACGGCGTTCGCCGCGTTACCTCCACATCCAAGGACCAAGTATCGGCTGTTCAGGTCGAGTTTGAATATGGCAACAATATTGATACGGCGGCCAACAAAGTCATCACCGAGCTGCCCCGGGTGCGGAGCCAACTCCCCGAGGGAGTGCGGGATTCTCTAATTTTCAAGATTACCGATGCCGCCCATCCGCTGATGGTCCTGGGCTTGACCTCTGCCGGGACAACAGGGCTGGATTCGGCCCAGATCAGGCGGCTTGCTGAAAACCAGCTCCGTGACCGGCTGCTTGCCATTCCCGGAGTTGCCGAGGCCGAGGTATTCGGCGGGGATCGAATGGAAGTGAGCGTCGAGCTGGATCGTAATCAACTGGAAGCTTACGGGATCACACCGGCCGAAGTAGCCCAAGCGCTCATCGGCACCAATGTGTCCATTCCCACCGGCCTAGTGCACCGGGACGGCAACCGCTATCTCTTGACGGCCGAGGCCCTGGCCACCGACCCGGAAGACATCGGCGCCATCATGGTCCCTATGGCCCATGGATCATACGTGCGGGTACGTGATCTCGGCAGTATCACATGGGGCAAGGCCGATGCAACCTCGATATACAGAGGCAACGGCAAACCCGCTGTTGCGGTCTCTTTGCTGCGCAGTGAAAATGGCCATGCCCGTGAAGTCATTGCCGTTATCAAGGAACAGTTGCCTAAGATTAAAAAAGAATTTCCCATGCTCCATATCGAGGTCACGGACACCCAGGGACGCCTCATCGATCTGACCGTGGACAACATGCTCAGCTCCCTGCGTGACGCCGTCATCATGACCCTCTGCGTTATTCTTCTTTTTTTAGGTAACACCAGGGCCTCACTGATCACAGCCATGTCCCTGCCTTTTACATACGTGCTGACCTTTGCCTTCATGAAACTGCTGGGCTTTGAGTTTAATATGGTAACCCTGACCGCCATTATCATTGCCGTGGGTCTTTTAACCGATGATGCCATCGTGGTTATAGAAAATATTGAGCGGCATATCCGCAAAACCGGTAAGGGCGGCTTGAAGGTCGCGGCCAGAGGAACCTCGGAGATCCTGCTGGCCGATACCGCAGGCACCTTAAGTGTTATTATCGTACTGCTGCCGATCATGTTCATCGGCGGTTATGTCCAGACCGTGCTTCGTCCCCTAACAGTGGTACTGGCCGTTTCCCTTGCCTCTTCCCTGATTGTTTCCGTGACCATTATTCCCCTGCTTGTTCCCATGATCCTCAAGCCCGGAGCACCGGACCCCATTGCCCGGCTGCTCAGTCCGTTTGAACGGTTCATCCTGGAGCCGCTTAAGCAGGGATATATCCGCATGGTTGACTGGGGCCTGGATCACCGATTCATTATCCTGCCGATTATCGCCCTCAGTCTTATCTCCGCCCGCCAGATGCCATTGCTGGGCAAGGAATTGATGCCGCTCATGGATTCCGGCGTGATTTCCGTGACCTTTGAGGCCCAGCCCAATACTGATGATGATGTTATGAAACGGCTGGCAGAGCAGGTGGAACAGCAGATCAAAGCGGTTGTCCATGATGACTGGCTGCTGTCCATGTCCACGGTTATCGGGGCGGAACCGGATGTCAAATCCTTTGGCGCCTCACGCCTGATGCAGCAGGGAAAGATCACCGTGAACATGGTGGATCGGTTCCAGCGTGACAAAACCATTTATGCCATTAATCACGATATCCGTTTACGGTTGAAAAAAATCCCCGGCCTTATTTCCTCCAATGTCGATGTGTTCGGAGCAACACCGCTCTCTTCCATTCGTTCCACAGTGGACGTGATGATCAGCGGCCCGGACACCTCGGTGCTGGACAGGCTGGCCGACGAAGTTCTTTACCGGCTGGAAAATGTTAAAGGATTGACCGGAACCGAGCGAACCTGGCAGGGCATGTCCCGGAGGATCAACCTCGATGTTGATCCGGCAAAGGCCAGACTCTACGGCCTGACTGCGGAAGATGTTGCCCATCAGGTTGGTGCCGCGGTCGGTGGAATCCCGGGCGGGATGCTGCGCATCACCGGGGAAAACCCCATTCCGATCCGGGTGCGTTTTCAGCTGGACCAGCGCTCCGACAGAGAACAGCTCCAGGCTCTGTCCATCCGAACCCGGGACGGCAGGAATATCCCCCTAACCGCAGTGGCCGGACTTGAAACTGCCTTTGTGCCGACCGCTGAAACCCACCAAAGACTCCTGCCCACCGTTGATATCCTGGGCTACCGAGGTGATATTGCGGTTACCCACCTACATGACAATGTCAAGGCAGCCCTGGCCGATCTCGAAATACCCAGAGGCTACACGCTCAGTTATGAGGGTGAGATCAAACAAATGAATGAATCCTTTGGCCGTCTGGGCAAATCACTGCTGTTGGGGCTGGCCTTTCTCTTTCTCATGCTGTCTATAGCCTTCAAGTCCTTTCTTGACCCCCTGGCCATCATGATCAGCCTGCCCATGGCCATCATCGGCGCGGCCTGGGCCATGATGCTGGCCGGCAAGCATGGCTGCATGCCCTCATTCATGGGATTTATTCTGCTGATGGGGATTGTGGTCAACAATGGTATCCTGCTGGTGGATTTTACCAAGACAGGTATGAAGCAGGGGCTTAGCCTGCGAGAAGCCTTACTCGACGCAGTTCGCCACAGGACAAGGCCGATTCTGATGACGGCCGGAGCTTCCGCCGTCGGCATGATCCCCATAGCCATGGAATGGGCCGTGGGCATCGAACGTCTCTCTCCCATGGCCGTGGTCGCTATCGGAGGGCTGGCCGTGGGTACATTTCTTACCCTGCTGGTCGTACCCCTTTTATTTTATACCCTGGAAACATGGCGCATCAACTTCAAAACCAGATTTTTCGGTACGCCGTAAGAGGAACTTCCCGGGCAGTGGATCAATATGGATATTCTGGAAATGCAGGGATACTACAAGACAATGAAAAAGAATGGACTCGTAAAAAGTCAAAGCCGCCATTTGGCCAGTACGGAATTACAGGATGATACGACCTCTCCGCCGGCGGTTTCGTGGCTTTTCACGACACCGACAATGGTAATTTCCAAAAACTTAACCTGTAAAGGAGTATCATGAAAAAATGTTTCTATCCTCTATCGGCTGTTCTCATCTGTTTGACCGTTGTCCTTTCTTCAGTCCAGGCCGGTGCTGAGGAAATCCCTGTTATAGGGACTGTTACCCTGGTTGACCTCGGTGCAGGATCCTGTGTCCCCTGCAAAATGATGGCCCCGATCCTTGACAAGCTGAAGGATGAATATAAAGGCAGGGCCGCGGTCATATTCCTCGATGTCTGGAAAGATCCAACCCAGGGAAAGAAATACGGCATTAAGACCATCCCCACTCAGATCATCTATGACAAAACCGGTAAAGAGCGACATCGCCATGTCGGCTTCTGGCCGGAAAAAGAAATAAAAAAATGGCTGGATATGCTGCTTGAACTCTAAACAAAAACGATTGGATTATTTTTCTCGACTCGCAGAGAGACCTCTGCTCCGCCATTCTTGCCTTCGTGGAAATAATAAAAAATATGCAAAATAAAGCAGTTACTACTCAGGCTGTATGAACAGGAGAAGCTCATGCTCAATCAAATACTTCTCACAATTAATACCTGGATGAGCGGAGGCCTTATGGTGGCAGCCTTGGGCTGTTTTGCCTGGGGTGTTGTCAGTGTCCTCTTCTCGCCCTGTCATATGGCCTCCATTCCCCTTATTATCGGCTACGTCGGTGGACAGAAATCAATTCTTGACGGCAGAAATGCAATCCCATATGCCCTGCTCTTTACGCTTGGCCTTTTTATCACCATTGCCATTGTCGGGGTCGTTTGTCTGTTGTTTGGCCGGATGCTTGGCGACGTGGGACCGTATTGGACGCTTCTGCTTGGCGGAATCCTGATCTGGGTAGCAGTGGACATGCTGGGTATTGCAAAATGCGGGATGCCCAACTCTCTCGGAAAACTGCACCTGCAGGGGCTAACAGGCGCCTTTGTCCTGGGACTTGCCTACGGTATCCTGTCCGGTTCCTGTACCTTTGGTTTTATTGCCCCGATCCTGGCGATTATCACCGTACAGGAAAAGATCGTAACCGGTCTTTTTCTACTCACCCTCTTTGCTCTGGGTCACTGCACCCCCATTCTCATCGCCGGCAGTTCAGCGGCAACCGTTAAAAAAATGCTGGGCAATTCTTCCTTTCAGCGAGGCGGAACTCTGTTCAGAAAAGGGGCAGGAGTGCTGATCGGCATATTGGGAATATATTTTATTGCCCGCCCCTGGCTGGTTGTTTAGCAAGATGGAGACATCTGTAACATATTGTCTTTTGACTCAATTACTCTCGATACTGACCGGCAGGTTCTTAGCAAATTCATTAATTTCATCCCCTGCCCTTCGGTGGAAGGCCATCAAGATCCTTGTAAATAACTTTGGTTGGGCCTGACCTCCATTATCAACCTGAACGACCAGAGCGCGGAGTTCCGGGGACGGAGTTCCGGGGACAGTATATCTAATTTAAATTCTGGGGATCTTGGTAAAGATATATATACTGTCCCCATATCTCCCTGATAT
>CAZPXI010000005.1:11485-30296 GCA_964590715.1 uncultured Desulfobulbus sp. | reverse complement strand
ATTGCATACATGGCCGCCTTTGAACGCATCATCGCATCAAGATCCACCTGGGCCAGCACCACCGGGCTGCCATGACCGAAATCTTCAGCCGGGACGATGATAAAGACCAGCCCGTCGCCGCTGTCGATCAGATGTTTGCGGACAAAATCCTGCCGCTTTTTTGAGCCGAAACCGGTGTCCCGACATAATTTTCCGCGCAGGTCAACAATCTGTGCTAAATACAACTCCGCCACCAGATCAATCAGACCGGAACCGCAGATGCCGACTGCCGGGGTATCGTCAATGGTTTTAATATCAAGCCGCCAGTTTTCCCGGTCAAGCCTGACCCGCTCAATGGCACCCGGCCCGGCCCGCATGCCCATCCGGGCCACACCACCCTCAAGGGCGGGTCCGGCGGCACCGGCACAGGCAATCAGCCAGTCCCTGCTGCCCAGCACCACCTCGGCGTTGGTGCCCACATCAATCAACATCGAGGTTTCCTCCAGCTGATCCAGGCCGCTGGCAAGGATACCGGAGATAAGATCGCCGCCGAAATAACTACCGATACTCGGCAACACCCAGACCGGGGCCAGCGGGTTGACCTGCAGGCCGATTTCAGCGGCAGGAAAGGGGTCCGGGCTGTTGACCAGAGGGGTGTAGGGCTCCCGGCAAATATGATAGGGGCTCAGACCCAGAAGCAGGTGGACCATGGTGGTGTTGCCGGAAACACTCATCGCCCGGATGGTTTCCGGTGCGACCCCTGCACTCTCGGCCAATTCCATAATAAGCTGATTGATACTTTGAACAACGACTGCCTGAAGCTGCTGCAGCCCGTCCTGATCGGCACCTTTTACGGTCGCAAAATGAATCCGGCTGAGAATATCCGCCCCATACTCCATCTGCCGGTTGGGCCCATGCGTATGGGCAAGGACAGCACCACCGGCAAGATCAACCAGGGTAGCCTCAAGATGGGTGGTCCCGAGATCAAGGGCCACTCCGGTTATCGAGTCCGTTTCTTCGATAAAATCCACAATGTCGAGTTGATGGGGCAGCACATTCAGCAGTGCGTGTCCGGAAAAATCTGCCTGCCGGAACCGGCGGCCGACTCCGGCCATTGCCTGAAAAGGGATGCACAGTGCCCGCCCGGTCAAAGCCGGCGGCAGTGCCCTGGCGGCGGCGGAACGCAGCCGGTCAAGATCAGCGGTGTTATCCTGCAGGCTCGGCGGCTCGGCTGTAACCGGGACACTTACAACCAGGGGCAGTGATGAGGTCTCAGGCTTCACGACATTTTTTCATTTTTATTTTTATTAGAACTGATACTTCGAGACATTCAGACGGGTATTGCTTGACTGAAATAAGCGCAAAGGGTACTACATGCGCTTTACCTAGACAATAAAAAACCCGTCGAACGACGACCACGGACTATTGCCCAGTGAAACTTCTCTACCGCTATATTTTACAGCTGTTTATTAAAAATATTTTCATGCTGATGGCCAGTTTCATCGCCATCTATGTGTTGATTGATTTTTTTGAAAAAATCGACAACTTCATGGAAAAGGGAAAGTCCATGGGGCTGGTGATTAAATTTTTTCTGCTCAATATTCCCTTTATCCTCGACCAGATGGGCCCTATCTGCATCCTGCTGGCCGGAGTCATCACCCTGGGCGTCCTCAATCACAGCAATGAGCTTATTGCCCTCAAGGCCTGCGGCATTCCCTTAAAAAAAATCACCGCCCCCATCATTGGCGCCGGACTCGCCTTTACCCTGCTTTTTCTTGCCATGTCACAGTTTGTGCTCCCCAAGACGATCTCAGTGACCAACCGGATATGGAACAAGGAGGTCAAAGGCAGGGTGGCCTTGGGCATTTACCGCAACGGCCGCTTTTATTATCGGGGCCAGGACGGATTCTATTCTTTTGTCCGGCCGGATCTTAAACGCGATAATTTCTACAACTTCTCCTATGCCTCCTGGGATGCCGATTATCGGCTCAGTTCATTGATTGCCGCGGAACGGGCGCTCTGGAATGCCGGCACATGGACCCTGTTCAACGGCCAGGTTCAAACCAGTATTGACCACGAAAAATTTATCTCTGAAACCTTCAGCGACCGAACCTTTGCCTTTTCGGAGAAACCGGCTGATTTTTTTGTCCCTGAGTACTACTCTAAAGAACTCTCCCTGACAGGCCTGTACCGGGAGGCCCTGCAAAAAAAATCTCCGGAAGAAAAAAACCGGGCCTGGGTCGAGTTTTACGGACGGATCTCCTATATTCTCCTGGGCCTGCCTCTGCTGCTGCTGGGCCTGCCTCTGCTGCTCTTTGTCTACCGGGCCTGGGGTCGGGATCTGTCCCTGGCCATCCCGGTCAGCTGCGGCATGGCCTTTGCCTGCTGGGGAACCTGGGGCACTCTGCAGTCGCTGGCAAAAGCCGGGTATATCAATCCGTTATTTGCAGCAGGTTCGATCCATATCTTCGGTATTCTGCTGGGCACAATCCTGCTCATGCGGGAAGACAGTTAAGCACGCCGCCTTTTTGAGGGAAGATGAAAGAAAAAGTCGGTATCGTCGGTATTCCTCCGCTGGAAATCATCAAAGAGCTGCACCGCAAAAAAGTCGAGATATTTGATCTGGATGAACCACAGATTCAGGTGTCTCTGGAGTTGACGGCAGCCCACCTGCCCCGGGTCTACTGTGCTATCCTGCGGACGGTGATTCTCAATGCCATGCACCTTGAGCTGGACCGGATCTACATTGACGTGGGGCCGGGAAAATGCGACTGTGCACTCCATGTCTCCACGATCCTCAAGGATATGCTCTCCATCCCCGTTATCCCCACCCGTAATCAGGATATGGAAGGGGTTGGTTTCCCCCTCTGCAGAACCCGGATGCCGCTCCTGGACAAAATGCTCACCATTACTAAAAACGTCCGTTCCATTAACCGAGGCGAAGAAAAAAAATATCCTCCCTGCCCCCCGACGGCCGGGTTCTGGGGTGTTCCCCCCAGAGATTTCAATCTGCTGACACTTTTTCCGGACACCACCCATATCTACGGCTGGACCCGCTGCATGGAAAACAAGACCCCGTCCGATCTTGTTCTGGAATCACAGGTCAACCCGGAGGTGCCGACGGTGTTCTTTGCCCAGTCCTTCTGTGCCAAAACCGCCCTGGCCAGACATCTGGCCGATCGGCATCCAAGGGGACTGTATCTGGACTGTGATGTTACCGCCGGCAGCAGCGCGCGGGCAAAGATAGAGGCCTTTTTTGAGCTCTCGGGCACACCTGTTTTCCGAAAAGAGAAATCCTGATGCTGCTGGCTGATTTCGGAACGTCCTACAGTAAAATCCTGGAAACGGATTCCGGCAAAGCCCCGGCCATTGTCGCCACCCGGGACATTAGCCCTGATTTCTGCGCCGATCTGGCCACCGGCCATAATGCGGCCAGGCGAAGCACAAGAAGTATTAATGAACTGACCGCCCTGGCTCGGGGAGGAGAAGTTCTGATTGAGGAAGAAGACTTTGTTCTGCTCGATTGCGGCAGCCGGGATATCAAATTTATTCGCTACCATCAGGGCCAGGTGGTTGACATGGGCTGGAACGCTGAATGCGGTGCCTCCATGGGATTTACCATCGAAATGCTGGCCACCTATTACAAACTGGATTATTCAGAAATCAGGCCCCCGAAAACAGGCTTTTCCATAACCTGCGGTGTTCTCGGCATGAGTCATATCTTTGATGCCGTCATCTCGGGCGCTTCGGAAGCTGAAGCCGTGGCAAAATTTGTCCGCGGTATCGCCCGCAACGCCTATCGCTTTGCCGGCTCCCCTGACCGGCTGTATCTTTCCGGCGGTCTCTGTGACAACCCCTTATTTACCAGCAGTTTCCCTTGCAAACTCAGACCTCTGGGCAGATTCGTTCTGCTCAAGGGGCTACTGGCCACTCTGGAATCCCAACCGAACAAAAAGTGATGAACCGGGGCACGGTCTATACCTGCGGCAATGTACCGCTGCAAAAAAATCTCGTAAGGCTGCTAGATGTAAGCGGGCTCAGGGAGCAGGTTCAGGAGACAAAAACCGTATTGATCAAGCCCAATCTGGTCAATGTTCTGCCACCCCCGATCACCACTCCGGTTGAACTTATCGCCTATTTGATTGATTACCTGAAGGCAATAACCACTGCTGAGATCATCATCGGTGAAGGAACAGCTTCCGCCCGACACGACACCTTTCATGTTTTTACAGAACTCGGCTATACGAAAATGGCCACCGAGAAAGGGGTGCATTTACTGGATCTCAACGACGAGGAGACCGTCTGTCGCAGGCGCAAAGAGTGCCTCCGCTGGCCGGAGATGCACCTGCCGAAGATTGCGTA
The DNA here is from genome assembly GCA_964590715.1 of uncultured Desulfobulbus sp. Taxonomy (GTDB): domain Bacteria; phylum Desulfobacterota; class Desulfobulbia; order Desulfobulbales; family Desulfobulbaceae; genus DRLX01. The sequence continues at coordinate 25,955 of CAZPXI010000005.1, read as the reverse complement.
CGAGAGTTTTCTGCTCTCTGTTCCGGTCCTCAAGGCTCACACCCTGGCCGGGGTGACCTTGAGCTTGAAAAATATGATGGGACTGGCCCCGCCTGCTCATTATCAGCAGGGAAAAGGCAGCTGGAAAAAAACAGCCTTTCACCAAAAAATCGGGCAAGCAGTGGCCGATCTCAACCGCTATCGCTGCCCTGACTTCACCCTGCTTGATGCCGGAGTGGGCATGGTCGAATCCCACCTCTGGGGGGCGACCTGTGAACCGCCGCCCGGGCTGCTGGCTGCGGGTTCCGATCCTGTGGCCATTGACGCCTATGGAGCTGGAATTCTCGGGAAGGACTGGCAAGATATTGAGCATATTCGTGAGCTGGACGGAGAACTTGGCCAAGCCGAACCGCTGACGGTTATCAAAACGGATTCAACGGTGGGTGTTCAGGATTGATCCGGTATACTTGTGCGCTTCGGTTTGCGAAAAATGCATTTTTACTTCTTTCTCGATTTTCTTCCCTATCGTACTTCGGGCTATTTTCATATTGTACCGAACTTGTAAATTAAGCCAGAATTCAGGCTCTATCCCGAAATACTTGCCAAGTCGCAGCGCTGTGTCTGCAGTGATTTCTCTTTTGCCATGAATAATTTGACTAACCCGGTTTGCCGGCACATTGATATCCTTTGCTAATTGATTCTGGCTAATGTCCATTGGCCTGAGATTCTTTTGAAGCCGTGAAGATCACCGGTTTATCCGGTGCATTCGTTTTGTTGATTTCATATTCCGTATTCTTTTTTCATTCTTTTTTCGTCTTGTTCTAATCCTTTTAAGACGATTTCTCTCATTCTTTCGAAAAGATGAGTTGCTCTTGTTGTTTTGATTTGATTTGGCCGGATTTTACCATTAAGCATAAACCAATTCTGAAAGAATAGAGAAATGCTATTTCGTCATTTGATGAATTGGGAATAATGGGGTCAAGATGGGGGGAGGTGACGGCGGAACTGATGTCACAAGAATGGAGAAACGCCGAGTTGCTCGCTGCATCCGCTCTGCGGTGCTGCGTCTTTCTCGGCGCTCGGCGCCATTTTGATTAAAACAAAGGGAATGAAAAAACAGCTTACTTTTTCTTTTTCTTCTCTTTTTTCTTCTTTTTCTTCTTTGCCGCTTTTTCTTCCGTTAGCTGCCTGCATTTCTTCTTGATCAACACAGGGCACTTGCTGCAATGCTTCCCCTTTTTCAGGTACTTACCACAACAGCTTTTTTTTACCTTTTTCTTCTTTTTTTTACCCATAACAGACCTCCGATAATTTAGGAAACGACACTCCCTGTATCTACCCACAGGGAGTGCCGGCCTGAAACGGTAACAGGCGGTCGCTCGACTTACTTCTTCGCGGCCTCATCTTTCTTTGCCGGGATATCAAGCAGTTCCACCTGAAAGATCAGCATGGAACCCGGTTCGATCACTGGTGGCGCACCCCGGTCGCCATAGGCAAGGTCAGGCGGCAGGTACAATTCATAGGTCGACCCCACATTCATCAACTGCAGGGCTTCCTGCCAGCCGGAAATGACCTGACCGACCTGAAAGACAGCCGGTTCCTTTCGCTTGTACGAACTGTCAAACTCCGTCCCATCAATCAGGGTTCCCTTGTAATGGACTTTCACCATATCCGTAACTGCCGGTTTTTTACCCTTACCCTCTTTGATTACCTTATACTGCAGGCCGGACTTGGTCACTTTGATGCCGTCTTTCTTCTTGTTTTCAGCAAGAAATTTATCTGCCGCTTCACGATTTTTAGTGACCATTTCCACAGTTTTCTGAATCTGCTGTTGCTGCTGTCTGGCGGCAAAATTCTGTTGTACCTCCGCAGCCTCTTCAGGCGTCATCAAAGCTTTTTTACCTGTATACGAATCAGACATACCCTGCTGCAGAATCTTTAGATCGAAATTTTCACCCAGACCCTTGAAATATGAACCCAGATCAAGACCCATCGCATAACTGAGCTTCTGCTCTTCCGTTTTCAATTCTGTGGCCTTTTCCGCCGCAAAGGCTGTGCCGGTTACCAGAAGCACTCCTATCAGACCAATAACAATTTTTTTCATTTTTACTCCCTGGATTGAACTGATTCAAAACTAGTCATTGTTGAGTACGTAAATGAATAGCTGCCAAAAGCTTATGATCCAAGTTAGAACACGAAAATAGAGCGGACCTCAAGTTTTTTTTTAAGGATTTCCTGCCTGTACCGAAAACATCCAGAACAATCACTATAATAACAAATAGTTATACTGCTTTACAGTGGGAGATCAGAACCGGACCTGCTGGAACGAAAATGTGCCAAAAGTGGATACTTTTTACACAGTTGGGCCATATTAGAGCACAACCAGAGTTATGCCCGGGTTGTTCTTGTTCAAATCGGTATGCGTTGCCAGGGCCGGAAAACGACGAAGCAGTTGACGACCACCCCCTGAACGGCTGTTGAAATCCTCACCGGCAACCACATCGTTTATGCGTTTCTTGTGTTTGTAATAGTGCAGCTGACGACGGACCTCATCTTTTATTGCCCCGCCCTTACCACTTGAGCCGTAACCATGGATCAGAGTCAACACCCGGTAGCCCTGCCGATGCGATACTTCAAGCTCGGTATCCAGACGCTGCAGCGCCATGGCCACAGTGGGCAGTCCTTTCTCAAGGTTCACAATCCTGTGCAGCAGGCCCGATGCCTGGACAACCGGGGATGTGGCTACCGTACCACAGTAAGGGCAGGTGGTTAGCCCCGGGCCAAGCTCATTCCCGCACACCTCACAAACAATCATTTTTTTCCCTGTTCAGAAACAGCCGCTGTCTGCACAATCGGACGACTAGCGCCTGCGGACTTCGATGACTTCGGGCATCTGCTGCAGATGCTGCTGCACTTGCCGAAGATGCTGCAGGTCGGAGACCTCCACCACCACATCGAAAAGGGCGACGTTTTCCGGTGTTGTCCGCGCCTTCAACTCAACGATATCCACGTCATCAGCAGAAATAACGCCACTGATATCGGCTAAAATATTTCTTTTGTTTTCCGAGCGGATAAACAGCTCCGCCCTGTGCTGCGTTTTACTGGATGCGGACCAATTCACCGGTAGCCAGCGCTGGGGATCCATGGCCAGCAGGTTGGGGCAGTCCGCCTTATGGATGGAGATCCCGGACCCGGTTGTGATAAAGCCCATGATCTCGTCACCGGGCACCGGCTTGCAGCACTGACTCACCTTGACCAGCATGTCATCAATGCCTTCAATGTCAAGTCCTTCCTTAGAAACCGCCCGCGCCCTGCTCTCTTCACCGCGTTTGGCTTTCTCCAGCAGTTCCGCCTGTCGCCGTTTTTCTTCCTCCTCACGAATTTCCTTGGGCTGCATGGCTTTCAGCAGCTGCTGCAGGCTGATTTTGCCCGATCCAACCTTGGCCAGCATATCGTCCAGACTGTTACAGCGTAATTTTTTCAACAGCAGACGGATATGGCCGCTTTTTATCAGCTTTTTCAGGGTAACATCGTGCTTCTTCAGTTCACGTTCACAGATCTCCAGTCCGAGTCTGGTTGCCCGCTCATTTTCCTCACGCCGGAGCCAGTGGCGGATCCTGGTCTTTGCCCGACTGGTTTTGACAATCTGCAGCCAGGCCCGCTTGGGCTGCTGATTCTTGGCGGTCAGTATTTCTACAATATCACCATTTTGGAGCTCATGCTTGAGTTGGACCAGCTGGCCGTTTACCTTGGCCCCGACGCAGGAATCTCCGACCGCTGTGTGGATGGAGTAGGCAAAATCAATCGGAGTTGAGCCCCTGGGCAGTTCCCGTACCTCACCGGTCGGGGTCAGGGCATAGACATCCGGGTGAAACAGCTCACCCCGTACCGAATCCATGAACTCATTGGGATCCTCGACTTCCTGCAGGCTCTTGACCAGGGTTTTGAGATCACGAAACAGACGGGCATCATTACTGGTGATTTTCTGCCCTTCTTTGTAGGCCCAGTGGGCAGCAACGCCTTCCTGGGCCACCCGGTCCATCTCTTCGGTACGGATCTGAATTTCTATAAAATGGCCCTGTGGTCCGGCAACAGTGGTGTGCAGCGACTGATAGTTGTTCGACTTGGGTGCACTGATAAAATCCTTGATCCGACCCGGCACCGGTGTCCAATCAGCATGCACGGTCCCTAAAGCCTCATAGCATTCCTTGACCGTGCCGACGATGATCCGAAACGCCACCTTGTCATACACCCGCTCAAGCGGAATATCCTGGGCCACCAGTTTCTTATAAATGGAATACAGGTGCTTGGGACGACCAATAATCCGCAGTGGAACAATATTATTTTTTTTCAGCTTTTCATAAAGAATGGCGATCAACTCATCCACATAGGCCTGCCGCTCGGCAAGGGAACTTTCAAGATGGGTGGTCAGATCCTTATATTCGCTCGGAAAGAGATAGGCAAAGGCATGATCTTCAAGTTCCCGTTTCATCCAGTCAATACCGAGTCGACTGGCAAGGGGTGCATAAAGATCCATGGTCTCCCGGGCGACATGACGGCGCACCTCTTCCGGCGCCGGGTCCAGGGTGACCATATCTTGCAGGCGATCGGCAAGCCTGACCAGAAGAACACGGATATCCGCCCCCATGGCCAGAAAAAGCTTACGGATGTTCTCGGCCTGACTGGCCAGCCTGGAATTATACTGCACATTGGTAATCCGGGTGGCACCGTCAACGATGTTGGCCACCCCCTGACCGAAATGCTCTTTGAGTTCCGCGATCGTCGCCACATTCTCCTTCAACACACCATGGAGCAGGCCCGCAATAATGGTCTCACGATCCAGTTTCATAGACGCCAGGGTGGAGGCCACCTCAAGCAGATGCTGGATATACGGCTCACCGCAGGCATGAAATTTACCGGCATGCCGCTCGCCGGCAAACGCATAGGCCTCCTGTAGCGGAACAAGATCGGACTTATGCAGGTAACTTGCGGCTATGGAATAGAGGCCCTTGAAATCAGACATAATGTTTTTCTATTTCCTTAGAGAAGACAATCAATCAATCGATTGCTGCAGCTGTTCAAGTTCTTCACGGATCATGTTTGCAATCTGCGTACCGGCACTCTCAAAGGAGATCATCGTTGTCTCACCGGTTGCCCGCAGGCGCAACTCCACCATACCTTCTTGTTCATAGACCTTGCCTACCGTCGCCCGATAGGGAATCCCTATCAAATCGGCATCCTTGAACTTGGATCCGGGCCGTTCATCCCGATCATCCAAAAGCACTTCGATGCCTCTATCCTGCAGGTCCCTGTACAGTTGCTCGGCCGCCGAACTGATCGCTTCATTCTTCATCCCCAGATTCAGAACAATAACCTGAAAAGGGGCCAGCGGCAGGGGAAAAATAATCCCGTTGTCATCGTGATTCTGTTCAATAGCCGCCGCAACAACCCGGCTGACGCCGATACCGTAACAGCCCATGACAAAAGGTTTGTCAACCCCGTCCTTATCCTGGTAGGTGGCCTTCAACGCCTCGGAATAGTTGGTGCCCAGTTTAAAAATATGACCGACCTCAATGCCTTCGGTGAACGAAAGCCTGCCGCCGCAGGCTGGACAACCGTCTTCGGTGGTAATCTGGCGCAGATCGCCGATGAGCTCGGGGGTGAAATCACGCCCCGGGTTAACCCCTCTCAGATGCATGCCCTTTTCATTGGCACCGGCAACCGCATCCCTCATCCGCATGACCTCCTGGTCGGCGACCAGCCGAATCGGGATATCAACCGGGCCCATATAGCCCACCGGTAGTTTGGTCAGTTTCCAGACGGTGTCATCATCGATCGGTTCCACCTCGGCCGCACCCAGCAGGTTTTTCAGCTTGACCTCCTGGACCTGGCGGTCACCGCGGACAAGCGCGGCCACCGGTTCACCATCGACGAGAAAGACCATGGTCTTTATGATCTCGGCCGGAGTCACGTCCAGAAAGTCCGCCACCCGGTCCACCTTTTTCATGCCCGGCGTTTCCACCCGGGTCAGTGCGGCCGTTCCTTCAGCAGCAGGTCCGGTTTCCGGCAGGACAACAGCGGCCTTTTCCACATTGGCCGCATACTCGCAGGCGGAGCAGATGACAAGGGTGTCCTCGCCGGTATCGGCCAGGACCATAAACTCATGGGAAAATGAACCGCCGATGGCGCCGGAATCGGCCTCCACCGCCCGGAAAGAAAGACCGCACCGCTGAAAGATTCGATGATAGGCCGCTTTCATTATTCCATAGCTCCTGCCTGCCGCCTCGTCATCAACATCAAAGGAGTAGGCATCCTTCATGACAAACTCACGTCCGCGCATAAGGCCGAACCGGGGCCTTATCTCGTCGCGGAACTTGGTCTGGACCTGATAGAGGTTGACCGGCAGCTGACGATAGGAATGGAGTTCACGGCGGGCGATATCGGTTATGACCTCTTCATGGGTCGGTCCGAGGCAGTAGTCCCGCTCATGACGATCCTTGAAACGAAGCAGCTCGGCCCCGTACTTTTGCCAGCGCCCGGACTCCTGCCAGAGATCAGCCGGCTGCACCATGGGCATGAGCAGTTCCTGGGCACCGGCCCGGTTCATCTCTTCACGGACGATGGCGGCAACTTTCTGCATGGCCATCAAGCCAAGGGGCAGGTAGGTGTAGAGCCCCGAGGTCAGTTTTCGTATGCAACCGGCACGGAGCAGCAGTTGATGACTGATAACCTCGGCCTCGGCCGGAGTCTCCTTGGTGGTGGGTAAAAAAAATTGTGAGTAACGCATTATTTTTAAATTATTTTTATTTTTTTTAAAATTTAAGGCTTAGGGTTCAGAAGTCGGTAATAAAAAAAGACAACTTGTATTGCCGAGTTTGTTGTTCATATACTTGGTTGGAATACGTCTTGAAATTCATTTCCTTTTGCAGCAAGACGTTCAATAGTATCATCAGAACGCATTAAAAACAATTCGGTCCGTTCAACGACTTGAAGAAGATCAGCCCATGCTATATTTGCAATGATGGAATACTGGCTGTGCGCCAACTCGTTCCTGACTTTTTCTACCCCCTTGCCAAAGGAATCAAAACCTTTTTTCGAAACAGCAAATTCAGCTCTGAACGTATCGGATTTCGACAGCAGGTCCCGTTTGTCACAGAGCTGCAGACACTCCAGCATGGAGAGCTGTTGATTTTTTTCTTTCTTCAGGTCATAAATCCTGGTTGCAGCCTCCATTCGCTGTTCCGGTACCTTTTCAACCCACCCCTCATCATCATAAAAATAATGCACCCAGGCGTTCAGATGCATCTCAAACAGGGAGGTCATGCCAAAGAGATAGATCCGTACCGGAGGCTTGTTGATATCGGCCCTGGTGATAATTCCTGCGATCCGCTGCCCGGAAAGAACAAACGCAAATTCTCTGCCGGTCAGCACTGAAAAAAGCTCTGCTATCGGGGTGGAGTCGGATACAAGCAGGTTTGCAGTAATGGTGTGTATAGGCAGTTTTCGCCCTCCATCACCAAGTTCATCAATGAGGACATAGCCGATAACCTCATTGGTTAACGTATCCTGAACCCCTGCAACATCGAATCCCCTGAGAGTCAAGGCCCGGCGCACATCTCCTGTTCGGGAATCTGCCGGACAACAGAATAAAGGTTCATAGATGCTGCGGGCGGTAATCTTTTCAACAAAGATCTCCCTGAGAGCGGAGAAGCGTGTCCCCTTTCTCCTGTATCCGGTTACCGGTGAGACCCCAAGTTGATGACCCATTTTTTTATTTTTTTTATTTATCAGGTTAGGGTTGCCGGTCTTGTTGCCGGTTTCTGCATGGCTACCCTAGCCTTTGCGCGATGTTGACCGCATGCCAGGATGATTCCGGAAAAGGCGCGCCGACAATACTTCTGGCAAATCCGCCCGCCCCGGTCTGGCAGGAGACAATAAACTGTTCCGCCCGTTCCGGATCAGCAGGGCTTGCTTCAATTAAAGACAGGGCAGAAAGGCAGTAATAACTGTTTTCCAGAAACGAAGTGGTGCCCGGAAAAAAACCAAAGCCGCCATCGCCGTTTTGACAGGCCCGGAGCCAGGCAGAAATAGTCTCAAGCGGCGGTAACGTATCCGGTGTTGGAACCAGCAGAAGAGCATAAAAAACATCCTTACAGGTGCACTCCGCAAGGTCCAGCGGCGTGAGAAGCTCCCTGGCCTCGGCAGTTACCCGTTCAAGCTCCTGCAGATAAAAAAAATTCTCAAAGGTCAACTTCGTATAGACAAACGTGTCCCTGGGGAAAACGGGCACACCCGGAATGCGTTGACCGATCCGGTTGAGATAATAGCTCAACCTTAACGGCAAGCGGCTCTTTTCTTCATCATACTTTCTGCGGATAAAACCGGACAACCGCTGTGCATCTATCCTGGAGAGAAGATCCAGACTCTTGTCCAGCTGCTCAAGAATACCTAAGATATCCGTTATGTAAAAGGTGTCTTCTATGGTTGCCGGCAGACTCGGAGCAGTTGCAAACCCGCCGTCTTCGGTATATCTCTGAAAAAGAAAGGCGATCAGTTGATCAACATTTATCCTTGCAAAGATATCCATTTCCATCCTCCCTCTCCCTCGACAATCCTGCCGAAGGCAGCAAACTCCAAGCTAACCCCTTACACCTAATCCCTAATCCCTGCTCCCCTCCTCTTCCATCTTCTTCAACTCTTCCAGAAAAACCGGCAGCAGTTCTTCTTCAGGCAGTTTTTTCCAGACCTCGCCCTTTTTGAAGATGATCCCGACACCGACACCGCCGGCAATGCCGATATCCGCTTCTCTGGCCTCGCCAGGCCCGTTGACCACACAGCCCATGACCGCAACCTTAATGGTACTCTTCATGGTTTGCAGGACCCGTTCTATCTCTTCGGCCATGGGAAAGAGATCAATCTTGGTCCGGCCGCAGGTAGGACAGGAGATCATTTCCGGCCCTCGTTCACGAATGCGGAGCGAGCGCAGCAGTTCCCAGCCGACTTTTATTTCTTCTTCCGGATCCCTGGTCAGGGAAATACGGAAGGTATCACCGATGCCTTCAAAAAGTAAAATGCCAAGCGCAACACTGGACTTGACCGTCCCGGCAATCAACCCTCCGGCCTCGGTCACCCCGATATGGAGGGGATAGTCGGTTTTTTTGGACAGCTCGCGGTATCCGGCAATGGTGGTCAGGGTATCGGAAGATTTAATCGAGATCTTGATTTCTTCAAAACCCTGTTCTTCCAGGAGACGAACATTTCTCAGCGCCGAGTTGATCAGTGAATCGGGTTTCTCCGGGGTCGGATAGCCGAATTCCTTGAGCAGATCCTTTTCAATGGAACCGGAGTTGACTCCGACCCGGATCGGTACCCGGTGCAGTTTGGCCGCGTCCACCACCCTGGCCAGCATCTCCGGGCCGCCAAGATTGCCGGGATTAATACGAATTGCCTGGGCCCCATGCTCCATGGCGGCCACCGCCAGCCTGGAATCAAAATGGATATCGGCTATCAGAGGGATGTTGATCTGCTCCCGAATGAGTTTAATGGCTCCGGCCGCATCCAAGTCGGGCACCGCCACCCGGATGATCTCACAGCCGACCTTTTCCAGCCGATGAATCTGGGCCACGGTCGCCTCAACATCAGCGGTATCGGTATTTGTCATCGACTGGACGGCAATAGGTGCATCGCCGCCGATCCCGACCTGACCGACTTTTATTTCTTTTGTTTTCTTTCGCTCAATCATAATGGACTCGTAAAAAATCAAAAATGCCCTTTGAGAAATACGGAATTACAAGATGTTACAAGATCGAAACCGTCGGTGGCGAGGCTTCTCGGAGTCTCACGAGTTCACTCGTCATGTGGACATTGCCACATCACTACCGGAAGTCTTCGCTGTCTACGACACCGAAAATCATGATGATTTTTTGTCTTGTACCCGTAAATTTATCTCGGCCTCCGAGGCCCGGACGTACAGGGGAACGGCGGTGACCTGATCAAGAATCTCGCCCCGTTCCAGCAGTTCAGCTGCAAGAAAACCCACCCTTGCCGCTCCCGGCCTGCTCAGGGCAGCCGAAATCAGCTGCACATCAGGAATCCGGGAAAAAAGCTCATGATATTCATTTACTCCCGGCCCGGCCAGGATGGAGGGTTCGGAAATATTTTTCACCAGCAGATCCGGACATATTGCCCGGGCCGGTGAGACCTGTTCAGGCCTGCAGCCGGGTCCCGGCCGGTAACAGGCAGCATAGACCTCCTGTTTTCGGGCATCAAGCAGGCACCAGAGCGGCCGATCAATGACCGGACAGGAAAGAGCCAGCCCGTCAAGGGTCGGCACCCCAATCAGCGGAAGATCGGCGGCAAGGGCGATTCCCTTGGCTGCGGCCATACCGATACGCAAACCGGTAAAAGAGCCGGGGCCAAGACTGACCGCAATACCGTCCACATCCGTCCAGTTCAACCCTGCCGCCTTCATGACCCAGTCGACGGAGCCAAGCAGTTGTCTGGAATGGGTCTTCTCCGGCTGAGCAACGGCCTCGGCCAGCAGACGGCCGTTGTTCACGCCCCCCCGGGTCAGTGCAACGCTGCCGCAACCGGTTGCAGTCTCTATGGAGAGAATCAGGAGCCCATCCACCGTTGCACAATCCTGAAAATATCATTATAAAAAACAAACAGCATCAGGGTTCCCAACAGGGCGATTCCCGCCTTCTGGCTCAGCTCCATGACCCGGTCGGACAGGGGTTTGCGGCGAATGGCCTCCACTGAAAGGAAGACCAGATGCCCGCCGTCAAGGACCGGGATCGGTAACAGATTTAAAACTCCTAGATTTACGCTCAGCAGGCCCATGAAATAGAGCAGATTCATCCAGCCCGCTTCCAACTGCTGACCGGCGATCTCGGCAATTCGGATCGGGCCGCCGAGCTCGGTGGCCGGAATCACCCGCTGCACAATCTTGACAATCCCCATAATGGTGAGATAGATCAGGTTCCAGGTCTGAATAAAGGCCGCCTTGACCGATTCAACTATCCCGGCCGACCGGTACTGTACCTCATCGCTGCGGGTAATCCCAAGGAGATAGCGTTCGCCCACGTCTTCGCCGAAGAGATTTTTTATTTTTTCCATGACCGGAACGGCCTTGATCTTCATCCTGTTGCCGTCTCGGTTTATAACAAGCTCAACTTCCTGGCCGCCGCTGTTTTTTATCATTTCAGAGACCTGCATCCACGAGGTCGTCTGCTGACCGTCAATGGACAGGATAACGTCGTTGACCTTCAGCCCGGCTTTCTCAGCCGCGGATCCCGGAGCGACCTGACCGACCAGGGTGTTATCAACCGGCTCGGGTAGCCCGGCGATACTGAATATGGCAAAAAACAACAGAACCGCAAACAGCAGGTTAAAAAGCGGCCCGCCGAAAACTATACCAAAGCGCTGCCACACCGGTTTATGGGAAAAAGACAAGGCCTTTTCACTCTCAGGCACCTCCTCTCCCTGCTGCTCGCCGAACATCTTGACGTAGCCGCCGAGGGGAAAGGCGGAGATGAGGTATTCCGTGTCCCCCCACTTTCGGCCGATCACCTTATTACCGAAACCAAGGGAGAATTTGAGAACCCGGACACCGAAAAGTTTGGCAAAAAGAAAATGGCCGAACTCATGAACAAAGATGAGTACGCCGAGAACAAGGATAAATGAGAGAAGTGAAGTCATGTTTTTTTCAATGCAATAGAAGAAATAGATCAGCGTGCGCGACGAGCAACTTCCTGCTCGGCAAGGGCACGTGCTTTGCGGTCGGCGGCAAGAATCGCCTGCAGATCCAGGTCGTCACCCGCCTCAATAGCGGACAGGGCAACTGCAACCGTAGCCGTAATATCGGTAAAACCGATCCGCTCATCTAGAAAGGCCGCAACCGCGACCTCGTTGGCGGCATTGAGGACAGCCGGTTTCACCCCGCCCTCTTCCAGGGCATCAAAGGCCATCTGCAGAGCGGGAAAACGGTTATAGTCGGGTTTCTCAAAACTCAGATTTCCGCATTGAGATAGGCTCAACCGAGACAGTCCAAGATTCAGTCGCTCGGGATAGGCGAGTGCATAGGCGATGGGAATACGCATATCAGGAATACCCAGCTGAGCCACAACCGAGCCATCGATATATTCCACCAGTGAATGGACAATGGACTCGGAATGAACCACGACCCGGATGTGGTCGGCTCCGACATCAAAAAGCCAGCGGGCCTCAATGACCTCAAGCCCCTTGTTCATCAGGGTGGCGGAATCAATAGAAATCTTTTGGCCCATGTCCCAGTTGGGATGGGCCAGGGCCTGGGCCGGGGTAACGGCATCAAAGGCCTCGGCCTCAAGGGTGCGAAAGGGCCCGCCGGAAGCGGTGAGCAGGATCTTGGCCACATCCTGTTTTCTTCCCGCCTCAAGGGCCTGAAAAATCGCACTGTGCTCAGAGTCAATCGGCAGTAGCCGGACCCCGTTATCGTGGACCGCCTTCATGATCAAGCGGCCGGCCATGACCAGGGTTTCTTTATTGGCAAGACCGATATCCTTACCGGCCCGGATCGCCTCAAGGGTCGGCAGTAGACCGACCGCCCCGACAACGGCGGAAACGACCATATCCGCCTCTTCGACCGTTGCCACTTTTTGATTGCCCTCATCGCCGGAGAAAATCTGGCCGTGATAGTCGGACCCGAGTTTTTCAGCCAGCGGTGCAACCAGAGCCGCATCCCCGACGCTGACGCACGAGGGCTTAAACTCCTGCACCTGCTCAGCAAGCAGGTCGATGTTGGCCCCTGCCGCCAGACCGCAGACCTGAAAACGATCACTGAACTGGCGGATAACGGCCAGAGTATTGCGGCCGATTGAGCCGGTGGAGCCAAGCAGAGAGATATGTTTCATGCCAATACTCTGAAGTAGTGCAGATAATAGAAAACCGGTGCGGTCAGCAGCAGGCTGTCCACCCGATCAAGCAGACCGCCGTGACCGCCGAGCAGAGTTCCGGAGTCTTTGACTTCCATTGACCGCTTAATGACCGATTCGATCAGATCACCGGCAATACCGATAATCACCAAAACCACGGCAATCAGGCCGAGTTCAATCACCGATGGGGTCGTTGGCAGAATTAGACTGACGACCTCGGCAGTGAGAATTCCCGCCACAATACCGCCGACACCGCCGGCCACGGTCTTGCCGGGACTGATAGCGGGACAGAGTTTTTTACGGCCGAATGCCCGCCCGGCATAATAGGCGCCGGTATCGGAACCAGCCGTCATCGCGGTCAGGATAATCAGCCAGTAGGCTCCGTCGGGCAGGGCGTGCAGCAGGACAAGATGGGCCGTACATAAACCGACATACAGAATGCCCAGCCCCCCGATACTTAAGAAACGAAAAACATCGTCAATCTTGGAATAGAGGCGGAGAACAAGAAACACCAGGCCGAGCAGCCCGGCAATCAGACCGGCCATGACCGCTTCCGTGGTTTTAAAATACGAGGCCAGGACGGGAAAAGTGGCGATGACGATAAGCGTCCAGAATGGGAAGCCGCTCAGCTTTCGGTCCGTCATCCGGAAATATTCATAGAGGCCGACACATGAACCGATAACAATAACCGCCCAGAAGAGTAAAAATGGGCCGAACAGCAGGAGAAGCAGCCAGGCGGCCGCCATGAGAAGTCCAGGGATAACCCGTTCCATATCAGTCAGCCCGTGTTGAGCTGGGCACCGGTTTTGCCGAAACGACGCTGCTTACGGCCATAGGCCGCAACGGCCTCAAGTAGTTGGTCCTTTCTGAAATCCGGCCACTTGGTCTCGGTAAAATAGAGCTCGGCATAGGAGGCCTGCCAGAGAAGAAAATTTGACAGCCGGTGTTCGCCACCGGTACGGATCAACAGGTCAGGATCCGGCTGGCCCGCAGTGTCAAGCAGGTTGGTGAGCATATCCTCGGACAGGGACCGGTAGTCGAGTTCTCCTTCAACACACTGTTTTGCCAGTTGCCGGACCGCCCGCATCATCTCGTTTCGGCCGCCATAGCTCAAGGCCAGATTCAGGGTCATACCGGAACAGTCGGCAGTCTCCTCCATCACCGTGCCGAGCACTCTTCGGACGTCTGTGGGCAGCCGTTCCCGCTGTCCCAGGCAGAAGAGGCGGATATCATTTTTGAGCATGGTGCGAAGTTCCGATTCCAGATAGGTTCGGAGCAGCTTCATAAGGCCGGTGACTTCGGTGGGTGGACGCTTCCAGTTTTCTGTGGAAAAGGCATACAGGGTCAGGTGGCGCACCCCTATATCTCTGGCTGTTTCAACGACTGCGCGGACCGAATCAACCCCGGCCTTGTGCCCGGCCAGACGCGGTTTATTCCGTTCTTCCGCCCACCTGCCGTTGCCGTCCATAATAATGGCAACATGGGTCGGAACAAGGCGAATATCAAAAGATGTGGTCTCGTCCATGAAAACGTAAATACAGTCAGAGAGCCTACACCTCCATGACTTCCTTCTCCTT
>CAZPXI010000005.1:0-11385 GCA_964590715.1 uncultured Desulfobulbus sp. | reverse complement strand
CATGAAAACGTAAATACAGTCAGAGAGCCTACACCTCCATGACTTCCTTCTCCTTGTTGGCGGTTATTTCATCAATCTGCTTGATAAAATCATCGGTCGCCTTCTGGGCCACTTCCTGGAGACGGAACATATCATCTTCAGAAATTTCCTTGTCTTTTTTTTGTTTTTTAAACAGGTCGTTGCCGTCCCGACGGACATTACGAATGGCGACCTTAAACTCCTCGCCGATTTTCTTGACCTGCTTGACCAGCTCCTTGCGACGATCCTCGGTCAGAGGCGGAATATTCAAGCGGATAACATTACCGTCATTGGCTGGTGTCAACCCCAGGGAAGAGGAGAGGATCGCCTTTTCAATCGGCGCAATCATCTGCGGATCCCAGGGCTTGATGGCAATCATGCTCGACTCGGGGATGGTCAGCGTTCCGACCTGATCCAAAGGCAATAGAGAACCATAGGCATCGACCTTGATGCCGTCGAGCAGGGCAAGAGAGGCGCGACCGGTTCTAATCTTGGTCAGTTCTCGCTTATAGGCATCCACACTCCCCTGCATTTTTTCTTTGAGTTCTTCAATCTGTGCACTGCTCATGATGTCCTCCTTAGGATTTCCTCAACCATTTAAACCAAACAACCGGACAGAACTTTTTTTATTTTCTATCGCCTTGAGAGCCCTGGGCCGACATAGTGACTTCAGGCCCTGCTCTGGAAAAAATTCCTATCCGCTGATCAGCGTACCGATGTCTTCCCCTGCTGCTGCCCTGGCAATATTACCGGGTTCTTTCATGTTAAAGACAAAAATCGGCAGATTATTGTCCCTGGCAAGAGAAATACCCGCCGCATCCATGACCCGCAGTTCATCCTGCAGCACCCGCGTATAGCTCAAACGGTCAAAGCGAACTGCGCTTTCGTCTTTTTCAGGATCGCGGTCATAGACCCCGTCCACTCGGGTTGCCTTCATGATGACATCGGCTTGAACTTCAAGGGCCCGCAGTACGCCTGCGGTATCGGTTGTAAAAAACGGATTACCGGTACCGGCGGCAAAGATAACCACCCGCTGCTGCTCCAGGTGACGCAATGCCTCGGCCCGGACATAGGGTTCACAGACATTGCGCATGGTAATTGCCGACATGACCCGGGCGGATATACCGCATTTTTCCAGGCCGTCCTGCATGGCAAGGGAATTTATGACCGTGGCCAGCATGCCCATATTATCAGCCGATCCCCGGTCCATGCCGTCGGCGGCTCCGGCAACTCCCCGAAAGATATTGCCGGCCCCGATGACCAATGCCAACTGAACGCCGCGTTCGTGGACGGTCTTGATCTCCGAGGCAACAAAACGAATCATATCAGGGCTGATGCCGTAGGTTCCCTCTCCCATCAGGGCTTCACCGCTGATCTTCAAAAGAATGCGTCTAAACTTCATTCAACCTCCTGATCTGCATGATCCGTTTTAAAAGAATTCGCCAGGTGAGTATCGTGCCCGTTAGAAACGGTTTTTTCTTAAGCGCCGATCTGAAAACGAGCAAAACGCTTGATGGAGATATTCTCACCCATCTTTGCCACCAGCTCGTTGAGCAGGTCCTGAATACTGAGATCGGGATTCTTTACATACTTCTGTTCCATCAGGCAGATCTCGGAGAGATATTTTTCAATCTTACCGGTAACGATCTTTTCAACGATATTTTCAGGCTTACCGGATTCCAGAGCCTGGGCGGTATAAATCTCTTTTTCCCGCTTGACCATCTCGGCCGGTACATCATCCCGACCAACGGAAATGGGATTGACGGCTGCAATATGCATGGCAATATCACGGGCGAACTCTTTAAAACCGTCGGTCTTGGCAACAAAATCGGTTTCACAGCCAACCTCAACCATAACTCCAAGCTTGCCGCCGCCGTGGATATAACACTCAACCACGCCTTCCATGGTGGCTCGGTCCGCACGCTTGGCAGCAACGGCAAGACCTTTCTGCCGCAGATGGTCCACGGCTTTCTCCATATCACCCTCGGTCTCTCCCAGGGCTCTTTTGCAGTCCATCATGCCGGCATTGGTCTTGTCACGCAAATCTTTGACCATCTGGGCTGTAATCTTCACGATTGCAATCTCCTTTCTACTGTTAACAAATCATAAACAGAAGGTCTTATCCTCTCGACTTTCCGTAAATTCTATTTCTTCCCGGACAATACGGCCGTTATCAGCACAGAAGAAGGGGCTAAAAAGCCCCTTCCAATACAACTCAATACTCGTCAAGCAGGCAGACTATTCCGTAGTCTTTTCTGCCGGAGCAGTGCTATCGTCACTCTTCTCTTCAACAGTCTCCTGACCACCCATGGCAGCCTCGAGTTCCTCGACATCGACATCCGGCTCTGCACCACTCCTGGCTTTGCCTTCCTTAACAGCCTCGGCTATCAAGGAGGACATCAGCTTGATCGCACGAATAGCATCATCGTTGCCTGGAATAATATAGTCGATACCATCGGGATCACAGTTGGTATCAGTGAGAGCAACTACTGGAATACCAAGCTTGTTTGCCTCACTGACGGCAATTTCTTCTTTTTTCGGATCAACAACAAACAGGACATCGGGCAGGCTTCTCATATTTTTAATTCCGCCGATATTCCGATCAAGCTTGATTCGTTCCTTCTCCATCAGCAGGATTTCTTTTTTGGGAAAACGATTAATGGTACCATCTTCCTGCATGGCCTCGATCTTTTTCAGACGATCAACGGAGTTCTTGATGGTCTGAAAGTTCGTCATCATACCGCCGAGCCAGCGATGATTGACGAAATACATGCCGCAGCGCTCGGCCTCTTCCCTAACATGGGCCTGAGCCTGACGTTTTGTACCGACAAACAGCACGGTTCCGTCATTGGCTACCACGTCGACGATATAGGCGTATGCCCGGCGAAACATCTTCATGGTTACATCAAGGTTGACGATATAAATCCCGTTGCGAGGCCCGTAGATGTAGGGTTTCATCTTCGGATTCCAACGCCTTGTCTGATGACCGAAATGCAGGCCGGCCTCAAGCATCTGTCGCATTGTTACGTTTGCCATAAACTTCTCCTGTTTTTTTTGGTTTTTCCTCCATCCCTGTATCCAATCCGCCAAGCGGACACCAAAGGATTAATGCGGGATGTGTGTAGTACATTGGGGCTCTCCGACACTATGCCAAAGGCCATTTAAACATAAAACTTTCTTAATACCACGTTGTCTCGTTGTTTTCAAGCAGATCAACTGAAAAATTACACGGAAACCATTACCTGATGTTGAAACAGTGAACTCTGGTCTAAAACGAACCTGGAATGATTTTGACTTTAATCGGTACAAATGGTATTTCTTTTTAAGAATCGTTACCGAATCAGAAAGGTACCCCATGGTGAAAATCCTGCTACTCGCCTTTTGTTGTCCAACAACGCATATTTTTTTTCATCAAGCAGTATATTCCCGGATATCATTTTCAGCATAACCACAAGATTGGACAAAAAAATCAGTAAAAGTTCACCAGCACCCCATCTTCGTCCGATCAGGCCTCCTTACATAGACGGGCTATAGCTCGTCGGCCTGCTTGAACGAATATTGAGTACTGGTAAACTTTTACAGTACCAGAATATAGCCCGCTTCGGATACCCTGGTGAACTATTACAAAAATCATTTATGGAGAGGCACAAATTAACGCGGTGTCAAGGTTCGACGATCTCCGAGAATGAACTGCAGCCATTGAAAACCAAATTTCAGCAGCTCGGCATCATCACGTTTGATCCGGCGGCGTTCATCCTTACTTAATCGAAAGCCGGACAACAGGTTATGACGGCTGACATAGGAACGGAACTCATCGATATTGTAACAGACCATAAAAGCAATTTGCTGGCGTGGCCCGGCCGTACCTTCTCCCTGCCACGGGTTGGTGGCAAAAAACGCATCGACTTCAGCCCAGTAATCATTCATCAGATTATATTCATGAATGAATTGATCCCGTTCCCATTCCGATACCGTGTACGTCCGATCTTCCAGATGTCCTTTACAGTAGGGGTGATGGGTCATGAAAGAATGAGCCTTCAAAGATTTTTTCCCGGGTTGCCGTTCAACAGCCCGCTCAAGAGGATAGGTCCGGCAGGAGGAAGGACGATCTTTATACACCGAGCAGCCGTTTTTTTTTAGAAATGGACAGGGATACCCGTCTTCATCAGCCATATTGAGCATCACTGCAGGAAAGTAGGGATGGGAGCCCTCTGCAATCCGGGTATGCCGATGCATAAATTCACTGGAATGAAGCCCAAGCCTGTTTTTCAACCTGAGGATATCGTACGGATAGAGATACATCTCCACCTTATGGCAGCAAACCAGATAGCAACTCACCTCAGGATGACAGTGGAAATGAAATCGCTCTTTACCGACCGGAGTTCGTCCTTCGGGAACCGGGAATGCCTTCTCGTGTTCGCTCATCGTTGCCCCCATAAAAAAAGGCCGACTGGTGAATAATCACCAGCCAGCCTGAATTTGCTCATAAACCTATTACGTACAGCTACTCTTAACCGCTATTCTTCCCCGTCAACCTCGGGCTCGTCATAGGCCTCTTCATAGCCGACAAGTTCAATTATGGCCATAGGCGCGGCATCTCCGCTCCTGGTTCCGGTACGGATAATTCTGGTATAGCCACCCTGACGATCGGCATACTGTTCGCTCAGATCATCAAAAAGTTTGGCAACAACTTCCTTGGAGCGGATATAGGTCATGGCCTGCCGACGGGCATGGAGATCACCACGCTTGCCAAGGGTAATCATCTTCTCGGCAACCCTGCGTACTTCTTTAGCCTTAGGTACTGTAGTCACAATTCGTTCATGCTCAAGCAGGGAAGTTACCATATTGCGAAACATAGCCTTCCGGTGTGACGCATTTCGGCCGAGTTTGCGGCCGACTACTTTATGTCTCATTGTCCTGTCCTTCTTCTACACTATAAATTTGCTTTCTGTCTGAATACCGCAACGGTCTGATTTCAGAACAGTTAACCTTCTTCGCCGTTTTCACTCTTTTCTCCGGGAGCTTTCCAACCATCGGTTTTCATACCAAGAGTCAGTTCATGTTCGGAGAGCAGTGCCTTTATCTCATTGAGTGATTTGCGACCGAAATTCTTGGTTTTCAGCATTTCCGCATCAGTCTTCTGGACAAGCTGTCCGATGTACTGGATATCTGCATTCTTCAAGCAGTTTGCTGAACGTACCGACAGCTCTAGATCCTCTACATTCTTATCAAGGAAAGGATGGTAGACTACATCGTCGCCCTCACCTTCGACCTTGTCCGGAACCTTGGCGGCCTCTTCATCAAAGTTGATAAAGATGGTCATCTGTTCTTTGAGAATCTTGGCGGCATAGGCCAGTGCATTTTCCGGGCGTACACTGCCGTCGGTCTCAATTTCCATGGTCAGCCGATCATAATCGGTCCGTTGTCCGACACGGGCGGAACTGACGACATACTGAATGCGGACGATCGGTGCAAAAACAGAGTCAATGGGAATAACGCCGATTGCCTGATCTTCCTTTTTATTCTGTTCGGCAGTTACATATCCCTTGCCCCAGCAGACCTCAAGCTCAGCTCGAAATGTGGTATCACCGGTTATGGTACATATGTGCTGTTCCGGATTCATGACTTCAACATACGCACCACCGTTGATGTCGCCTGCAGTTACAGCACCGGCCCCGGTTTTTTCTACAACCACATTGGCGCTGTCCGGACCGTTGAGTTTCAGCCGAACCTGTTTTAAATTAAGGATGATTTCAGCAACGTCTTCATGAATACCGTCAATTGTGGTAAATTCATGAAGGGCATTATCAATCTTTACCGATGTTATCGCTGCGCCCCTTATAGACGAGAGCAGGATCCGACGTAAAGAGTTACCAATTGTTGCGGCGAAACCACGTTCAAATGGCTGGCAGATGAATTTCCCGTACCGATCACTATGAGTCTGTTCGGTGACCTCTAAGCGTTCAGGAGAGATGAGTTCATGCCAGTTTTTATAAAAAGGATTGTCGTCCTGGATTTCCTGTACCATGCAATACCTGATTCTTAAGGTTACTTGGAGTACAATTCTACGATGAGTTGTTCGTGAATCGGCAGGGTGATTTCCTCACGGTTGGGCATTGCCTTGACCGTTCCCTGAAAATTCTGTTGAGCAAGCTCAAGCCAACTCGGGACTCCGCGACGAGCGGCACCCTCGATGTTGTCGATGATTATCTCATTTTTCCGGCTTTTTTCCTTCAAACTGATGACATCGCCGGGCTTAACGAAAAAGGAAGGGATATTGACTTTCTTTCCGTTGATGGTAAAATGATTATGCCTGATAAGCTGTCGAGCCTGATCACGTGAGCTGGCAAAACCAAGACGATATACGGTATTATCAAGACGACGCTCAAGCATGACAAGCAGATTCTCACCGGTGACCCCTTTTGCCTGGTCAGCCATTTGAAAATACCGCCTGAATTGCTTTTCAAGCATCCCGTACATATGTTTTACTTTCTGCTTTTCACGCAACTGAATCGCGTAATCGGATACTTTGCGGAAACGATTTTGTCCGTGTTGTCCAGGGCTGTATGCCCTGCGTTCAAAAGAGCATTTGTCCGAATAACAACGGTCGCCCTTTAAAAAAAGTTTCAGATTCTCGCGCCTGCACGTCCTGCAGGATGCTCCTGTATATCTGGCCAACGTAGATCTCCTTCTCTAACTCATCGGTATCGGTTTTACACAGCGGTCAGTCATTCCACTGGCTGCGACCGTACAATTAAACACGCACTAAGCGTATTATACTCTTCTTCGCTTGGGCGGCTTGCAGCCGTTATGCGGAATTGATGTAACATCAACAATTTTGCTGACTTCAAGCTCGGTGGTGGTCAGCGCGCGCAATGCAGCTTCACGTCCGGGCCCCGGCCCTTTTACACGAACCTCAACCCTGCGAACTCCCTGATCCCGCGCTTTGGCAACCGCATCGCTTAAAGCTTTCTGGGCTGCAAACGGAGTTGATTTACGTGATCCCTTAAAACCGATAACACCGGCACTTGACCAGGCAAGGGTATTACCCTGCCGATCGGCAATTGTGACTACAGTATTATTGAAGGTTGAATATATGAAAACAATCCCTTCCGGAATATTTTTCTTTTCACGGCGTTTTGAACGGACGCCTTTTACTGCCTTAGCCATACCTGCTCCCTTAGTTGAACAAAACGTTCAAATGATCTGTATTATCTACGAACTGCGCCACGCCGAGGTCCCTTCCGGGTCCTGGCATTGGTCTTCGTTCTCTGTCCCCGACAGGGCAGACCGCGACGATGGCGGCGGCCACGATAACAGCCAAGATCCATCAGCCGCTTAATATCCATGGAGACTTCCCGACGCCTGTCACCTTCAACGACATAATCGCTTTCAATGATCTTTCTGATTCGGGTTACATCATCTCCATTGAGATCGTCACTGTTCATCTGATAAGGAAGATCGGCTTTATCAAGAATTTCCCGGGACGTTGTCAGCCCGATTCCGTAAATATAGGTCAAAGCCCGATCCAAATGTTTATTCCGTGGCAAATCCACGCCTGCTATCCGTGCCAAGATATTACTCCTTGTTAAACTGTAAACAGATGTTTACCCGTAGGATTATCCCTGTCGTTGTTTATGTTTTTTATTCTTGCAGGTGACACGCACAACACCCTTGCGTTTAAAAATCTTGCAGTCACTGCACATTTTTTTTACTGAAGATCGTACCTTCATCGTAATCTCTCCGAGCTGACGACAGCCTTATTTTTTACCTTTACCACCTTTAGATCTAAAGGTGACCCTGCCTCTGGTGAGATCGTATGGAGACAGCTCGACTGTTACCTGATCACCGGGCAGAATTTTTATATAATGCATGCGCATCTTACCTGATATATGCGCCAGCACTTTATGTCCGTTTTCCAATTCCACGCGAAACATGGCATTGGGCAACGGTTCAATGATGGTTCCCTCTACTTCAATGGCTTCTTCTTTGGCCATAACACCTTCCGTTAATTAATTTTTTGAGCCAAATTTTATATATTATAGCATCCGCTTATTTTTTTCAACTCTTTTTGGTGTCACTCAGGGTAAAAACAATTCCCATAGTGACCGGCCGGAAACGGATGCTATTTTTTTCGCTCGCTCAAAATCAGCGGGCCATCGACTGTCGCGGCCACCGAATGTTCAAAATGGGCGGAAAGTTTTCCGTCAGCGGTTACCACGGTCCAGCGGTCATGGAGAACCTTGACCTTATGGGTGCCCACATTGACCATTGGCTCAATGGCAACAACCATCCCTTCCAGAATCCTGGGTGAAGCCTGCTTTTGAACATAGTTCGGAATCTCAGGCCCCTCATGGAGATTTGTTCCGATACCGTGACCAACAAACTGTTTCACCACCGAAAAGCCGTTGCCTTCGACATGGCTTTGTACAGCCCTCGAAATATCTGAGATTCTGTTGCCTATTTGAACCTGTGAAATGGCCTTATACAGAGATTCATTGGTCACCCGAAGAAGTTTTTGTATCTCTTTACTGATAGTACCGACGGCTATGGTGACCGCACTGTCACCAAAAAAGCCCTTATACATAGTCCCAAAATCGACAGAGACAATATCTCCATCCCGGACTTTGACCGTCTTTGAAGGAATTCCGTGCACGACTTCTTCATTGAGTGAAACACAAAGGGCTGCAGGATAACCGCGATACCCTTTAAACGCCGGCTCGGCGCCATGGTCGCGACAGTACTCCTCAGCCCAGGCATCAAGTTTATGTGTGCTCAACCCAGGTCGCATTTCCCGCTGCAGCATACTGAGTACGCCGGCTACGATCTGATTGGCATCATACATAACCTGAATCTCTTCAGGCGTCTTGACGGTAATCGCCTTGTCGGGTCCGTTCTCGGTCACAACAACCTCAACGACGCCCCTTGATCCGGCCGGCTTTCATGAAGCCGTCATAATTACGCATAACCAGATGAGATTCGATCTGTGAAATAGTATCGATTGCGACACCGACAACAATGAGCAGCGCGGTTCCGCCGAAATAAAACGGAACATTAAATTTGCTGATAAGCAGTGTCGGCATTACACAAACCGCCGAGAGATAGATCGCACCGACAACCGTAAGCCGCGTCAGTACAAAGTCGATGAATTCAGCCGTCTTTTTACCCGGCCTGATTCCTGGGATAAAACCGCCGTTTTTCTTTAAATTCTCGGCCACATCATCAGGCTTGAAGGTAACGGCCGTATAGAAGAAGCAGAAAAAGACGATCATCACGATATACAAGAAATAATAATATACTGTCCCCGGCGACAGGGCGGCGGAAGCCCGCTGCACCCAGTCTATCTGTATGAATGAGCCTATGGTGGCTGGGAACATCATGATTGAGGAGGCAAAAATAGGCGGAATAACACCTGAGATATTAATCTTCAGAGGCAGATGTGAAGATTGACCGCCATAGACCTTTCTACCGACAACCCGTTTTGCGTACTGGATTGGAATCCGTCGCTGGGCGGTCTCAACAAAGATGATAAAGGCCACAATCATAAACATCAGCACGAGCATGATGGGCACGAAAATAACGGCGATCTCACCGGCCTTGACCAGCTGAATGGAGTTACCGATAGCAGCCGGGGTCCGGGCAACAATACCGGCAAAGATGATCAAAGAGATCCCGTTGCCGATGCCGCGTTCCGTAATCTGCTCACCGAGCCACATGATAAAAGCGGTTCCAGTAGTGAGCGTCAGCACGGTCATCAGTTTGAACTGAATTCCAGTAGTTAAGACAATCGCAGCACCACCGGGACCGGACATACCTTCGAGTCCGGAGGCGATAAAAAAACCTTGTATGATTGAAAGTGCAACTGTGCTATAGCGTGTATATTGGGTTATTTTACGTCGACCGGCCTCACCTTCTTTGGATAAAGCCTCGAGTTGCGGAATAACAACAGTAAGAAGTTGAATAATAATTGATGCCGAAATATATGGCATGATCCCAAGAGCAAATATGGAGAAATTTTTCAGCGCTCCACCGGAAAACATATTGAACATGCCGAAAAGGGTACCGGCATTTTGCTGAAAAAATGCAGCGAGCGCCTCGCCGTTAATTCCGGGCGTCGGAATCTGAACCCCCATCCGATAGACAAAAAGCATAAAGAGGGTGAAAATCACCCTCTTTCTCAGTTCCGGAATATTGGCAGCCCTGGCAAGTCCGCTCATTGGCCTACTCCTTTACGGTGCCGCCGGCGGCAGTTATCTTCTCACCAGCGGACCGGCTTATTTTATCCAGGTCCACAGTTACGGCCTTGGTGATTTCACCATTGGCCAGAACTTTAATCAGTTCATCCGTTTCCTTGATAAGGCCGGCGTCAAGCAGGGCCTGACGGTCGATGACAGCTCCGACCTCGAATGTGTCGAGAGAGGTCAAGGAAATAATCCGGTATTCTTTCTTAAAGATATTGGTGAAACCCCGTTTGGGCAAACGGCGATGCAGAGGCATCTGGCCGCCTTCAAACCCTGGCTTTGAGGTGTACCCTGAACGTGAACGGGCACCTTTATGTCCGCGCCCTGCCGTCTTGCCGAGTCCGCTGCCGGGGCCGCGACCAACACGTTTCTTGTTGCGACGTGCGCCGTTTTCCGGGGAAAGATTATTCAATTTCAACATGTTTTATTCCTCCACCCGTACAAGATGTTGAACCTTGGCGACCATACCGCGAATCTCGGGAGTATCCTTCCGGGTAACGGTTTTGTACATCTTAGTCAGGCCGAGGCCGACCAGGGTGGCACGAATTTTCTTTGTGCTGCCGATCCCACTCTTTATCTGGGTAACTATTAGAGTATCACTCATTTTATCAACCTGCTTGGTGAATGAAATTTAGGTACTACGCGACCATGTCGTCAGCCTTGAGACCACGCAGTTTGGCAATCTGCTCTGCCGAACGTAATCTTCTCAGGCCGTCAACGGTTGCTTTAACCAGGTTATGCGGATTATTAGAACCCAGACACTTGGTCAGAATATTCTGTACACCGGCTGCCTCAAGAACCGCGCGAACCGCACCACCGGCAATAACCCCGGTACCATCGGATGCCGGTTTCAGCATGACGGAACCCGACTTGAATTTACCGATAATATCATGGGGAATTGAGACATCAGTCAAAGAGACATGTTCCATGTCCTTTCTTGCCCGCTCGATACCCTTTCGGATAGCCTCGGGAACCTGATTTGCCTTTCCGAGGCCGTATCCGACCTTTCCCTTCCCGTCACCAACAACAACGATTGCGCTGAAGCTGAAACGGCGGCCGCCTTTGACAACCTTGGCAACCCGGTTGATAAATACTATTTTTTCAATGAGCTCTTCCTGATTCGCAT